>NZ_JADBTF010000185.1:0-4913 GCF_020246295.1 Microcystis sp. M090S1
GTCAGTCTGTAGAGCGACCATAAGACCAGAACAGAGTAAATCTGTTAAGGCAGGTGCGGAACCCCGCAAGGGAAAGAAGCAGAAACCTAAATCGTGAGGTTTGGGAATCACCGTCCGTTTACGGCGGTGAGGATGTCAAAGAAAAAAGTCGAACGCATTTTGGCAGCTTTCGGGTTTCCGTGAATGTAACGTAAGGTATTTAATGCCCTTTCTTTATCTGAAGGAGGGAAGCCATCGCAAAAATAACGTTTTTCCCAAAAGTGTCCTGTGCGATCCCCCCTAGCCCCCCTTGATAAGGGGGGAAGCCGAAGGCGGGGGGATCACATCGCCGTGTACCAGTTGAGAAAGTGCATAATTTTGGGTAAATCTTCTGGTTGGACAGGTTCGATCAGATAATGGACATGATTAGACATGATACAGAGAGCATAAAGCTTAAACTGGTGTTTGTCTAAAGCCTTCTTGATGGCATAAAGAAATACCTCCCGGCATTCCCCCTTGGATAGTTTGAACTCTCGGTTATTGCAGCGTGTGGTGACGTGGTAGGAATAACCAGCTTGAAGATTTCGAGGTTTTCTTGGCATATTCTTAAGCGAAATTTGAAATTTATGATAGTTGCTGACATTCAAAAAAACTCCCTCAAAGAGCAAAGGCTACAATTTATTCGTAACCATCAACAAGCTTTCGATGTTGAGCCGATTTATCCTTTGCGGCTGTTTGAAGATTTCGTGATGGGGGTTGAGGGCGATTGTAGTATTGAAGCCTCTTGTAAGATAGAATTAGATAAACTCATTGCCTCAAGGTTTATGCTCTTTTTTAAAGATAAAGCTCAAGAATGGCAAAAATATCTAGCGCAGTCTTTAGCTTTTTTTCGGCAAGTGGAGAACCGTGTGGGTGTTCAATTAGATTATTCTTTATTACAGGGATTTTTAGGAGATAATTTTGACTTTAGCAAGCTAGAAGTCCTAAGTGCTGGTATTGACTTAAGAACCAATCTTGCCGATTCTAGTGTAAAAATGCACATCAGAATTAGGGATTATCCCGAAAAACTAGCAACCGCTTTTGTTTTAAGTGACGGTGCTGCTGATAGTAATTATCTCAGTGGGTTTGTCAACTTAATTGGTTTTGATCTTTATTTCAAGGGTAAAAGTGCAATCGAAATTTATGCCGAGATTAGAGAAGATGATTTTTTCAAACCAGAAACCATCAATCAAGTGTGGCGACATTTTCCTGATTCAGTATTAAAACCTCTCCAAGCATCAGATCTATTTTTTACAGGTTTATCAAAAGCAAATAATAACCCAGTGCTTTACTACTCTCTCAAAAATCGTCAGAATTTAATCAATTACTTTAAGCTTAATGATACCGCCCAAAGAGTTCACAGCTTTTATCAACATCAAGATATTCTACCTAATATGTGGGTAGGTACAGCCCAACAAGAATTAGAAAAAACGAGAATCGAAAACGTTAGACTTTACTATTATAAGTATTTTGGAATGGAGTAAACTTTATATTAACCACAAAACTTCTCTGATGTCAAGACAGTCAAAACGATAAAACAGCTAATGGAGACCATCAATGATGCAAAGAATTCACGACTTAAAACAACTCTATGAGATTGATGACTCTCAATGGCTAGGAGAAACCGTTAGCCTACTCAGAAATCATCAATTTTCACAACTAGACTTAGAACATTTAATCGAGGAATTAGAGGATTTGGGCAAAGAAAAGAAAAATGCGGTAGCCAGTCTTTTAGAACAGGTTATCCGCCATTTATTATTACTGCAATACTGGACAAAGGAAGCAGAATATAATACAATTCATTGGCAGGAAGAAATTTATAACTTCCGTACTCAATTAGGGCGAAAAATGACAGCCAATCTCCACAATTATTTAGAGGAAGAATTAAACTCGATCTACCAAGATGCGTTAGGTTTTGTCAAAATCAAAACAGTGAATACTGTGATTTTTCCCTCTCAATGTCCTTACTCACTAGAACAATTACTAGATCGCTCTTGGTTGCCATAAAAATCAATTAAACAACAAAAAGAGATGAGAAATTATGTTAACCACAAAACCCCGCTTTCAAACCTTCGCTGAATATCTACATTATGAGGATAATTCAGAGGAACACTATGAATTATTTAACGGAGAATTGGTAGAAATGCCGCCAGAATCAGGACTTAACTTTCAAATTGCCAATCGTCTTTTTCTAGTCTTTGCTTTAATGCTAGGAACTGATAGAGTAAGAGGACATGGTTTAGAATTAGAAGTGAGGGGCGAACCGAAAAACCGTTACCCTGACTTAACCATTATTCGAGAAGAACATATTCAATTACTCTCCCAGAGAAATACGATTCTTCTTTCCATGGTACCCCCCTTATTAGTCATTGAAGTGGTTAGTCCGGGGGAAATCCAAAGAGAGAGAGATTACATCGCTAAAAGAAGCCAATATCAAGATTGTCGGATTCCCGAATACTGGATAGTTGATCCTCAAACTCAAACTATTTTAGTCTTAGAATTAAGAGGGGATACTTATACAGAAATTGGTAATTTTAGCAATGATGACTTAGTAAAACCCTCTATATTTAATCAACTCAATTTAAAAGTTTCTCAAGTATTTAATTAGGCAAATTGACCCCCATGATTACCGTCGAACCCATTACCTTTTACAACAATCAAGAGAGGATAAATTATGATGACATTAGAACAAGCTCTTATGACAGTTAATGAACTACCTATTGAACAGAGAGAAATGTTAATAGAAATTGTCAAAAATCAAATGATAGAATCCTATCGAGACGAAATAGCCCGAAATGCTAAAGAAGCGAGGGAAGCTTTTCAAATAGGAGAATTAAAACCGCAACCTTTAGAAGATATTATTGATGAATTAAAAACCATACTATATGACAGCAATTAAAGAATTAGGACAATTATAACAAGGAGATGATTAATCATGAAATATAGCATTTTAATTCAATGGTCTGAAGAAGATAATGCCTATATCGCCAGTTTACCCGAATGGGGAAAATACGCTCAAACTCACGGCAGCACCTATCAAGAAGCCCTTGATAATGCCCAAGAAGTTTTAGAAGATTTGGTAGATATATATACCCAAGAAAATAAACCTTTGCCCTCGCCAAAACTATTACAAATAGCTTAGAAAATTACTAATGACTAATTTCCCAACCATTCCGGGATTAAAAGAACTACAAAAACAAACCAAAGGCGCATCAGCAATAACCGTCGCCATTCTTGATGGTGTAGTTGATACCGACCATCCCTGCTTCAACGGGGCAGACCTAACCCGTTTACCCACCCTCGTCCAGCATCAAGCCACTGCGGGGCAAATGTCCACTCATGGGACACATATCGCTAGTCTCATCTTCGGACAACCCAACAGCGACATCCAAGGTATTGCTCCCCAGTGTCGAGGCCTACTCGTCCCCGTCTTCGCCGACGATAACCGTAAACTCTCCCAACTCGATTTAGCGAGGGCGATTGAACAAGCAGCCGAAAAAGGGGCAAAAGTGATTAATATTAGCGGCGGGGCCCTCACTGATATGGGAGAAGCCGAAGATTGGCTAATTCGTGCCGTCGAGATGTGTAACGAGAGAAATATTCTTATCGTTGCTGCTGCTGGTAATGATGGCTGTGAATGCCTTCATGTTCCTGCTGCCCTTCCTGCCGTCCTAGCGGTGGGTGCTGTTGATGCTAGAGGGCATCCCCTCGACTTTAGTAATTGGGGGGAAACCTACCAAAGTCAAGGCATCCTTGCCCCTGGAGAAAACATCTTAGGGGCAAAACCAGGCGGCGGGACTGTGCAACTGAGTGGGACCAGCTTCGCCGCGCCTATTGTGGCTGGAGTAGCCGCCTTATTACTCAGCTTGCAGGTGCAGCGAGGAGAAACCCCCAATCCTCACGCTGTCCGGGAAGCGATACTAAAAAGTGCCCTCCCCTGCCAATATGCCGACAGCGAAAATGAACCAAAATGTTTAGCCGGATTGTTGAACATTTCTGGGGCAATTAAACAGCTAACAGGAGAAACCATGTCCGAATCTGTGGAAACCCAAGCAACAGTAGAAGCATCAGGCTGTGGCTGCGGTGGTACGCCCGAAACCCCTGAGGCTGAACGCCAAAAACTCGAACTGAGTGCCGCAACCAGCGCACCGGTAATTCCCGTCGCCCAAATTCCCAATCCTGTCATCACCTCTCAAGGAGTATCCATGCCCGAAACTACCAATAAACCCGTCACCCCTAGCCAAGCTGCTGAACCCGCTGGCGGAATCGTCTATGCCATTGGCACTTTGGGCTATGACTTCGGCACCGAAGCCCGTCGGGACACATTTAAACAACTGATGCCGACAGCGGTAATTGGTGGTATTGAAGTTCCCTCTAATCCCTACGATGCCCGTCAGATGGTGGATTACCTGGCTGGCCACCTCTCGGAAGCTAAATCCTTAATTTGGACCCTGAACCTGGAACTTACGCCAATTTACGCCATTGAACCCCTTGGCTCTTTTTCCCGCGAAGTTTATGCGGCTTTACAGGAACTTCTTTCGGGACAAGTGCAAGCAGAAGACAGCCCCGAATATATCCAGCGTGTCAGTATTCCGGGACGGATTACTGGGCGGACAGTACGCCTGTTCTCAGGACAAGTTGTTCCCGTCATTGAACCAGATAGCCCCCGGGGAATTTATGGTTGGCACGTTAATACTTTAGTCAGTGCGGCAATATAGCGGTAAGCGCTTGAGTGAGATACAGACCAAGCTTTGCCTAGCATGGTTTATAGCTCGTGACACTGTACCTCATACGACTGCACACCGCTATAGAAGCCGTTGGTGCAGAACAAACAGAAGCCCAAGAAAGCCAAATGCGCCGCACTTTGAGTAGTTTCCTCAACCGCATCTACTAGA
>NZ_JADBTF010000186.1:0-3379 GCF_020246295.1 Microcystis sp. M090S1
AACCCTTATCTAGAAAGGCATTGCTGCGATTTTTGTCAATTGTTTTTTATCTAGAGCGAACTAATCAATTAAGTCTCTTGCCAGATAAGGATTTAGTCGATTTATGTCCCCCTATCGAACCATAACAAGTAACGAAGAGCCTCTATTTTTTGTTCTAATTGCGCTCGGAAAGCCCCGATCTCCACTATCCAGTGACGGGCATTCCGTTCTTTTTCCGATTCCCAATAGGATAGTTTTAGCAGGTGTTCGATTAAAACGGTTAATAACCTGTCGGGATATATAGCGGTGTGCAGTCGTATGAGGTACAGTGTCACGAGCTATAAACCATGCTAGGCAAAGCTTGGTCTGTATCTCACTCAAGCGCTTACCGCTATAACGATGTTATCTCCTCCTAGATATAGGGGAATAGATCAGGTCTTACAGATGCTAAAATTATCATTTTCAGACAAGTCAGCAGGAGCAGAAATTATGACCTTTATCCCCGCTATTGATCCGGATATTGAATACCCCGATAGTGACGGTAAACCCATGGCCGATAATACCGAACAATATGAATGGATCGTGAAAATTAAAGAAAACCTTGAGATTCTCTTTGCTAATTCTCCTCAGGTTTTTATTGCGGGGGATATCCTCTGGTATCCCGTCCAAGATAAAAAAATTACCGGACCGGTTGCTCCCGATGTTATGGTAGTATTTGGTCGTCCGAAAGGAAGACGGGGTTCCTATAAACAATGGCAAGAAGATAACATCGCTCCTCAAGTGGTCTTTGAAATTCTCTCCCCTTCTAATAGTTTAGAAGAAATGGAGCGAAAACTACTCTTTTATCAACGTTATGGAGTGGAAGAATACTATCTCTATGATCCCGATTCTCATAATTTTCAAGGATGGTTAAGACAGGAAGGACTATTAAGTTCTATACCTGAGATTAAGGGATGGGTTAGTCCTCGGTTAAATATCCGATTTGAATTGACAGAAGATGAGTTAGAAATTTATAGTTTAGATGGTCAGAAATTTTTGACTTCTATTGAGTTATCTCAAAAAGCTGAACAAGCAAGTTTACAATTAGAACAAGAACGTCTTAAAGCTGAACGTTTAGCTGAATATATCCGTTCTCTGGGAATTGATCCCGATACTTTATAATGACATAATTGAGCGGTTGTGGTGAATACTAATTAACTGGTCAACTGCCTAAGTTATCGTCATTGAACCTAGCCTAGGGCTATACTTAACTATGTAATCAGTAAAAAAACAAATCTATGAAAGCTTGGGCAAAATCTTTAGAAAAACCAGCAGTGGAATTTTCTGAAACCCAATTAACCTTATTATCGGGGAAAATTCCTGACGGATTGCGGGGTAGTCTCTATCGCAATGGTCCGGGGAGATTAGAAAGAGGTAAGCAAAAAGTTGGTCATTGGTTTGACGGAGATGGGGCAGTTTTAGCTGTACATTTTCATGATAAGGGAGCCAGTGCCACCTATCGTTATGTCCAAACTGCCGGTTATCAGCAAGAAAGCGCCGCTAATCAATATTTATTTCCTAATTATGGCATGAATGCCCCCGGCTTCTTTTGGAATAATTGGGGAAAAGAGGTAAAAAATGCCGCTAATACCTCGGTGTTAGCTTTACCCGATAAATTATTAGCTCTCTGGGAAGGGGGTTTTCCCCATAAATTAGATTTACAATCTTTAGAAACCCTAGGTTTAGATAATTTATCTAGCTTACAAGCAAAGGAAACTTTTTCCGCTCATCCTAAGCTAGATTTGTCCAGAGGAGAGATTTTTAATTTCGGGGTGACAATCGGTGCTAAAGTTAGTTTAAATCTCTATAAGTCTGACTCCACTGGTGAAATTATCCAGAAAAACACTTTTGAGTTAGATAGATTGTCTCTGCTGCATGACTTTGTTTTAGCAGGACAGTATCTCGTCTTTTTTGTCCCACCGATAAAAGCGGATAAGTTATCGATACTGTTGGGATTTAAAACTTTTAGTGATGCCATGCAGTGGCAGCCAGAATTAGGAACAAGAATACTAATTTTTGAGCGAGATTCTCTACAGTTAGTCAGTGAAAGTGTTACGGATTCATGGTTTCAATGGCACTTCGCTAATGGTTGTGTGAATGACCAAGGCAATCTTGAAATTGTTTTTGTCCGTTATGATGACTTTAAAACTAATCAATTTTTAAAAGAAGTTGCCACGGGTGAAACCGAAACCTTAGCCATCGGAAAATTAGCAAGTATCACCATCAATCCCCTATCAGCAAAGGTGATTAATCAGGAAATTCTCTCGGATTTAAGCTGTGATTTTCCCGTGGTTTCCCCGCAACTGGTGGGACAAAAATGGCAAAATACTTTTTTAGCTGTCCATCGTCCCGATAGCGATATTCGTCGGGAAATTATCGGAATTCCCGCTTGTTATAATCACTCCACAGGTAAGTTAACTATTGCTTATCTAGAAAATAACTGTTATGGCAGTGAACCGATTTTTGTCTCCGATGGTTTATCTCCAGAAACGGGATGGTTAATCGTCGTGGTTTACGACGGCAATAATCACAGCAGCCAAGTGAGAATCTATGATAGTCAGCAGTTAGAAAAAGAACCCCTTTGTTGTCTGCAATTACCCAGTGTTATCCCTCCCAGTTTTCACGGTACTTGGCAAGAAAAATCAGAAAAAGTAAGCTAAGACGTATTTAAATCGCTTATTCTTAGATTAGCCGAATCTCCCCCAATCCCTTTACTGTTGCAAGAGTGCAAGAGCGCAAGAGTGCCTCGTCTCAACAAGCAATTTGAATTAGGAACAGCCTAGCTTTGACGTTAGCGATCGCATACTTCGCCATGACAAGGGGTAAGATTGCTTTGGGGGGGTTTTAGTTGAAAGAGAAAGGTTAACACGGAAAGTATCCCCCTCTTCTCGTAGTTCCCCTTCTTCTCGTAGGTTAGGGGATGAGGTCATAACAATCTGTTGCCAAAACCGACTTTTCAGAATATAATAGAGAAGAGTAGTCATTCATCACTCAGATTAGTTAAGATGATATTACATGACTAATAATATTGACCACGATCGCTTATTTAAGGAGTTAATCTCCACCTTTTTTGTCGAATTTATTGAGTTATTTTTCCCTCAATTGATCGATTATTTAGATAGGGACTCGATTACTTTTTTAGACAAAGAAGTATTTACCGATGTCACGGAAGGAGAAAGGTATGAAAGCGATTTAGTCGCACAGGTTAAGTTTCGAGGAAAAGAATCTTTTTTTCTGATTCATCTGGAGGCGCAGGAAAGTTCCCGCAAGTGGTTTAACCGGCGAATGTTTACTTATTTTGCTCGCTTTCATGAGAAATTTGTCTTACCGATTTATCCGATTGTAATTTTTTCTTATTCAA
>NZ_JADBTF010000187.1:0-9335 GCF_020246295.1 Microcystis sp. M090S1
AAGACTGCGTACATGGAGAATTAAAACAAGAATTACCCTCGAAAAGCCTATTTTTCCACTAAGTATTTATGCTCATTGCAAAGGTGAGATGCTCCCGGGAGTAGGTAGCATTTTCATGGCTCAGTAAATGATAATCGGTCAAGGGTAAAAAGACAGCAAGAAACCGCCATTTAATACTGCTCATCTAATACCGATCACTTAATACTCAAATCTGATAACTGCTCACTGAAAAGGCTAAAGGTTAACCATTCATCGATAAATATTTAGCCACCGATTGCACATCTTTATCACCCCGTCCAGAGAAATTAATAACAATGCGAGGACTACCAGTTACTTGTGGGCAAAGAGTTTCTAAATAGGCTAAAGCGTGGGCAGTTTCTAGGGCTGGAATAATCCCTTCTAAACGGGAAACTCTTTGAAAAGCTTCTAGTGCTTCCCGGTCAGTGACACTGTAATATTCGGCGCGACCACTATCTTTTAAAAAGCTATGTTCTGGCCCGACTCCGGGATAATCTAAACCAGCACTAATTGAGTGGGCCTCGATAACTTGACCTTCGTTATCTTGTAATAAATAACTCATTGCTCCATGTAGAACCCCCGGTTGACCTTGGGTAAGGGTGGCGGCGTGTTTTCCGGAAGCGATACTTTCCCCGGCGGCCTCAACACCAATTAAACGCACGGAAGCTTCTTTAACAAACTCATGAAATAAACCCATAGCATTAGAACCACCCCCCACACAAGCAAGGAGAATATCCGGTAAACCGCCCCATTTTTCCAGACTTTGCTGACGAGTTTCTTGACCGATAACCGCGTGAAAATCGCGCACCATCATCGGATAGGGATGGGGACCTGCCACAGAACCAAGGATGTAGTGAGTGGTTTCGACATTAGTTACCCAGTCGCGAATCGCTTCCGAGGTGGCATCTTTCAGGGTTCCTGTCCCGGCGGCCACGGGTTGCACCGTCGCCCCAAGCAGTCTCATGCGGAAAACATTGAGTTCCTGGCGTTCCATGTCGTGAATTCCCATATAAATCACGCATTCTAGACCAAAACGAGCGCAAACCGTAGCGGTGGCCACGCCGTGCTGTCCTGCCCCGGTTTCGGCGATAATTCGCTTTTTACCCATGCGTTTGGCTAATAAAACCTGACCGAGGGCGTTATTAATCTTGTGGGCCCCAGTATGGTTTAAATCTTCCCGTTTCAGGTAAATTTGCGCCCCAGTACCGTCAGCTTTGGCATAATGGGCGGTGAGACGTTCGGCAAAATATAAGGGACTAGGTCTACCGACGTAATCCTTGAGCAGTTGATTTAATTCTTCTTGAAAATCGGGGTCGTCTTGATACTGATTATAGGCCGTTTCTAGTTCACTTAAGGCTGGCATCAGGGTTTCCGGGACGTATTTGCCCCCGTAGCGTCCAAAACGCCCAAAAGCATCGGGATACTGGGTTGCTGTGCCGGCTGAGGCAGGATAAATCGGCGTGATAGTCATGTAAACCTTCGATGAGAGACTTATGATCCATTATAAATCTAAGGGTTTAGTCTCTGGGTTAACCTGAGTTCCAGGGCAATCATCGCCTAACCCACTTAATCATCAAAGGGTGAGCATTGCCCACCCTTTGACTGATTTTACAGCCAAATACTCACATCAACTTTTAACACCTGTCCTAATAGTAATAACCATTTTAATTGAGTCATCGGCCAAGAACAGGCAGCATCTATGGAATTGGACAGCAAAGAATTAAGAACTAGACGATCATGGAAGTAATAATAGTATAATTCCTGAGAGCGATCGAGGGATAATCCTAGCTTTAATTGTTGGCTAACTTCAATTAAACGGGTGATTAGGCGAGTATCCTCCTCCGCCGTTAAAGGATCGCCATCGTGTAATAATTTCCCAAGAGATTGCCAGAGCAGACTTTCTAAGGTTTGACGCGCTTCGGGAATGTTTAATTGACAGTGTAAATGATTGGCTTCCTTAGCAATAGCCAATAATTGATCGAGATTATTCTCCGTTGCTTGCCGCTGCTCAAAATCTTTTTCTAGGGCATTAATCACCTGTAAACAACGGTGAGAAATGGCAATATCGGCCGCTACCTGTAACTCTTGAGGTACGGGCAGCTCATCCCGTTGGAAAGCCGCTAAAATGCCGTAATTATCCCGATAAACTTGGGTGTATAATTGATCGAGACGTTTTTTAGTTTCGGCTGTCACCTTCTGCATGATCCGGTGTCTTTCATCGGCAAAAAGATGGGGTAAAGCAAAAAAGTTTTCTCCCAATCCGCGCCCCATTTCTACGATCATGGTCGAGACACTGGCCTGTTGTAAAGATTCAAAGAGATGATCCTTAAGATTGGTATAGATTAACCGACCGTTAAAAGGTTGAATGCAGCAGTAAAAATCCCAACCTCCTAAATGTAGAACAGCAAAGACAAAATGTTCACTTTCTTGGGTAATTTCTGAGGTTAATTCCACCTGTCCCACTGCTAAAGTTAAAGACCCGATCGCTTGTTTTTGATAATCTAATTGACGGGTATTGTAACAATAAATCCGATGATGACTGGGATAATTGGTAAATAGGGAACTAATAGCGTAATGGGCCGCCACCCGTTCCAAATCGACCCGCGCAGAAGTGACCAATTGTCGATAGACATCAGCCCCATCTTGATATAACTTAACGTTACTGGGAGCGAAAGCTAGACGACTGAGGAAATTCATTTCTAATTGAATTCCAGCTACTTCTCCAGCTAATTCCAGGGCCCGGCCAGCATATCTCAAAATTTGCGTACCTTCAGGTCGAGAAATTTCTTCAAAAAACCAGCCACAACTGGTAAACATCAATAAAGCCTGTCTTTGCATTTCTAATAAACGCAAAGCATCGATTTTCTCGCTTTTACTCAGGTTGCGACTTTGATGCAAAGCGAGGAAATGTTCGATCGCGTCTGGGGAGCGATCTAAAATAACTGCAATGTAGTCATCCCTTGTCTGCCAAGGATCGCGGAAAAATTCCTGTCCTTGAATCTCATAGACCTTAATTAACTCATCTCTGAGCCAATTTAGGGACTCCCGCAGGGGTTTACGCCATTTTTGCTGGTAATTTCCCCCTCCCCCGCAACCACAGTCATCCTGCCAACGATTTACGCCATGGACACAACTCCAAGCGGTCACGGGTTTTAATTCCACTTCCCAAGTGGGGGGGCAAATACTGAGATAATGGGCAAAATTGGTGACTGTCCAGCCGTTTTTAGGGAAAGATTCCGTAAAAGCATAGCTAAGACACTTCTCTGTCCCCTGTTTGTGGTGGCCGAAGGTTTCCCCATCGGTAGCGACGCTGATTAACTGGGAGGGACGATGATCCCCTTTAATTGCCTGTCCCAGACGACCGACGAGAAAATCACTGCTGGCTAGGACATCATTAAAGCCCATATCCCGAGAAATTGGACCATCGTAGAAGAAAATATCCAGATAACGACCATCGGGAATGTAACAGCGATAGGGACGGGTGGGATCGATTTGACCTCCGGCCACCGCGTGCCATTGGGGATGAGGATCCTGGTCGCTAGGGAAAGGACGACAGCGCAGGGCCTGGGAAGGGGCTAAAATGGTGAATTTAATCCCCTCATCGATTAAAGCTGTCACTGTGGCTAAATCAATGGCTGTTTCCGCTAACCACATTCCTTCGGGATCCCGGCCGAAACGGTGCTGAAAATCGGCTTTTCCCCAGCGAATTTGGGTGTATTTGTCCTGTTTGTTGGCTAGGGGCAGAATGATATGATTATAGACCTGGGCGATGGCGTTACCATGACCGTTTAAGCGTTGACAACTTTTTTGATCCGCTGTCAGGATGCGTTGGTAAACTTCGGGATCATGGGATTGCATCCATGACATTAGGGTGGCCCCGATGTTAAAGCTGAGATATTCGTAGTTATTAACTATTTTGATCACTTCCCCCCGGTCATTGTAAATGCGCGCAAAAGCATTGGCACGATAACACTCGTGATGGATGCGTTCATTCCAATTATGGAAGGGATGGGCGCTCGGTTGCCGTTCAATTCTGTCTAGATAGGGATTTTCTCGCGGTGGTTGGTAAAAATGTCCGTGAACCGTGATATAAACTCCGTGAGCGGTTTTCAGGGGATCGACCCCCGTATCGGTATAGGAATAAAAGGTTGTAGAAGGATGTTCAACAAGATAAGTCATAGAAAGGCCTAGAAAATCGTTTTTTTTTGAGCGAAAATAGCTGTAGAATGTAGCGACCTGATGTTTAAAAAAACTGAAAACCTGGCCGTTTTTCACGGCCTTGGGGTCACAATATCACATTTTATTTTCCTAGCAAAGCTAGGGTTAACAATTCGCAACTTCTCTATACACAGCCCTAAGTAATACTAAATTTTGTTACAAAATCTAGCTTTTTCGGGTAAGCTGTTGACTATCTAGGGCTGACTGACCATCCTTGGCAATCGGCGTTCTAGCCTAGGAGAGATGCGATCGCTCTTACCCCTGCCCCAAAAGCGATCGCCATTACCCAAAAATTGCTTATTCCCAAAATGATCGCCCCCTGCATTCCTATCCCAAGCAATGGCAATTTTAAAGTTTAATCCACAAGATGACAGCGATCGCACTTACCAAAATAATCGCACTTTCAAAGTCCAAAGTGATCGCACTTTCAAAAGCCAAAATCGCACTACAAGATCAGCGATCGCACTCCAATAAAATAATTTGTATGTTTTGTTACAAAATAAGACGCGGTTACCCTGCCGCAAAAAGCCTTGACTATCGCACACCCTATGAGATATTTTTGAATAACTAAAGTCCTAGTGCACTTCAAACTTGAATTAGCCATGAATAATAAATTGGTAGCTATCATTAAAAATGTAGTTTGCTCTCAGATTGCTTTGTCTTTACCTTTTGTCCTGGGAAACTTATTATTTGACCCACTAGATAAAAATTATTCATTAGGAGTCATATTTAAAGAATTCAGCCGCGTATTTATTTACATATTCCCATTTGCCCTCGTGACAGGCACCTTTCTTGGTTTACTTAGATCGGGTCAATATAGTCAAGAAATTAACTGCTCAAGTACTCTGGGGTTATGGGGTATGTTTATATCCCTATCAGTTTTGCTATCAGTTGTAACACCAATAATTGATGGTCTCCTATGGATGACTCCGACGGTTAAAACGGCTATTATGAATAACCCTCTGATAGCAATACCAATAGCAATACTAATGGCTTGCGTTTTCATTTTTTATATGTGCATTTATGTTAGTGCGATTCAAAACTCCTTTTTAGTTATTTGGAATTTTATTTCTGCTCCTTTTAAGTCTAGTAAAACCCCGAAATCAATTTCATTAGAAGAATATGAACAAATAGAAAAAATTGGAGAATTAAAGGCTGAAAAAAGACTACAAAGAGCAGAGCAAGAATATAAAGAGAAAGAGGAGTTTAAGAGATTATGGTGGAAAGCTTATCGCCGATTTAGTGAATTAAGTTATGAGGAAAAATATAGATTAAGTGAAGAACAAATGATTTATAGTGCTGAGGACTATGCGAATAAAACTATAGGATATTATTGAATATATTAAACTTTATCTCTCCCAGTGTGATCGCCAATATTATAGGAATTATGGTGGCTGTGTTTTTAGCTAATTGTCAAGTTACTACGATCACTGTTTCTGATGAAGTGTTATCACCGATTTTGTTAGCGAGAAAAAGGTAATGTTGAGTTTTATCACCTCAATCCAAGCTACAGATCGGCTGAAAACCCAGCCGTTTTTTACGGCCTTGGGGTCACAATACCATGTTTTGTTTTCCTAGCAAAGCTAAGGTTAACAATTCGCAACTTCTCTATACACAGCCCTAAGTAGGGTTTGCGGCAAAAAGCTTTTCCTGGGTGTGGGGTTTTAAGGGTGTTAGGGATATACTGACAATAAATCCGGTTATTAAAGACTGATTATTTATTCCCCCTTTGGCTCTTCTAGGTTCTGTGTGATAAGTTTAACTTACATAGGATCGATCGATCTTTGTGTCCTTTGTGTCTTTGTGGTTCGTTCCACCCCCTCGCTAGGAGAAATGTATCTTAGAATACATTTTACCCACCAAAGCTGGGAGAGCCCCCCTTTTGCCTCTTGCCTCTTGCCTCTTGCCTTTTGCCTATCCTAATATGTTACCTATACTCAACGGATTTAGTATCAGTTGATGTTCTTGCTTGACATATTACGCAAAACGGAATAGCATTTGAATATGATTCAATCTTTCCGATGCAAGCATACGCGATTACTTTTTGAAGGAGGAGATCCGCCTCGTTTTCGTGGTTTCAAAGATACTGCTATTCGGAAGTTGACTCAATTAGATGCGGCTCAAACCTTAGAGTTTCTGCGCTCTCCACCAGGCAATCAACTTGAAGCTTTAAAAGGCGATAGAAAAGAACAATATAGTATTCGGATTAATTCTCAGTTTCGATTATGTTTTATCTGGACAAATAATGGACCTACTGATGTTGAAATTGTTGATTATCACTCATAAATAATTAATTATGAATAACCGTCCTATTAATCAAATGCGACCGGTTCACCCGGGAGAAATTCTGCGGGAAGATTTTTTGATTCCTCTAAATATGAGCGTGAATGCTTTAGCTTTAGCCTTGAAGGTTCCTGCATCTCGTATTCATGAAATTGTTAAAGAACGTCGTTCTATTTCGGCTGATACGGCAGCAAGATTAGCCTGCTATTTTGGCGGAGATGCTGCTTCCTGGCTCAGTCTTCAAGTAATTTATGATCTGAAGACTTTATCTAACCGTGAGGAGATTATTCAGCAAATTCAGCCCCGTATTTCCGAACAAATTGCCTGATTTTTAATTAGATTAAGTCCCAGAGATTAAAACACTTTCAAAAGGGTAAAAGGTACATGGGACGAACTCTACAAAATCGGCACTCGCTCCTGCTGCTGCCCAAAAAGAGATCGCTCTTGGCGTTCCTATCCCAAGCAATGGCAATTTTAAAGTTTAATCAAGAAGATGACGGCGATTACCTTGAGCCTAGTCATAATGAAATTTACAACTGATAATAATAATTTCTGTTTCTGTAATTTTATATACTAAGCGATGTTCATCATTAATGCGTCTTGACCAATAACCCTTGAGTTGATGTTTTAAGGGTTCGGGTTTACCGATTCCAGAGAAGGGATGGCGCAATATGTCGTCAATTAAATCAAGGATTTTTTATAGAGTTTTTTGTCTTCTATCGCCCATTCATTGAATTCTTTAAAAGCTTTCGGATCAAATACTATATTTTTCACGCCATTCTTTTGTGGTAATTGTCACTAAGTTTTCTTTCTTTTCTATTCTGTCAATAGCTTCGGATAATTCACGCTGATTGGCTTCTGTTGAAAGAAGATATTCGGTTGTATCGGGTTCAGGATCAGATACTAAAATAATAATATCCACATCTGTTCCTTCTTCTATTTCCGCAGAATAAAGCTCTATTTTTCCTTCTCTGCCAACAATTCCTTTCTGTTTAATCGCTCTAATCATGATTTTTTCTCTTAAGATGTCAAACAATTATGGCTATTATATTAAAATCAGCATGAGTTAGAACTGATGACAAGAAAAGCGATCGCAATAATGACACTCAAAGAGATCGCAGTTTTAAGGTTTAATCAACAAGATGACGGCGATCGCACTAAAGTCGCACGGTAGCACGATAGGATGTGTTAGCGTAACGCATAATGATTACAAATTCATCATGATTAAAAGCAAAAAGGCGCGTTAAGTAACGCACCTGACTTTGGCTTGATCTATTCGGAGCTTTTTCCAATGGGTTAGAATGCCAATAAATAGATAATCTACGAACTAGGAGCGTGCATGGACATAGAGACCAAGAACGATCTCATAGAAGAAATTCTCGCTGCATGGAAAGACCGAATCGGTGATGACTACTTGGGTTACAGGGGTCATGTCTATCGAATGTTCAATTTCTGTTTGGCCCTCCATTCCTGCACCGAAGAAGAAAAGACCAAGTTGGCGATCGCCGCCTGCTTTCACGATCTAGGTCTTTGGTCGGCTCATACCGTGGACTACATCCCACCTTCGGTGTCTGAAGTAAAGAGGTACTTATCCGAAACCGGGCAACAGGAATGGTCTGAGGAAATTGGACTAATGGTCGAGATGCACCACAAGGTTCGCACCTACAAGACAGACCGCTATCCGCTGGTGGAACTCTTCAGAAGGGGCGATTTAGTTGATTTCTCCCTTGGTTTCTTTAAGTTCGGCATTCCTCCCGCCTATGTGAGCGAGGTCAAAAAGGCCATTCCAAATAAGGGATTTCACCGCTTTCTCATAAAAGGCGCACGCGAGTGGTTTGCAAAACATCCCTTCAGTCCACCACCCTTTATGAAGTGGTAATGCGATCGCTGATGGCGTAGGATGGGTTAGGGATGATTAAGGCGATCCCTTGTGGGCATGGCCAAATCACCAATAACATCAGCTAAAATCATTGAACTCACGGTGCGCTCATTTCTCAAACCGAAAATTTGATAAATTGTCTCAAATGCACTCTAGCAAACGCATTGAGCGTTCTAATCGAATATTTATTAGTACAAAAAGACCATTTTGAGGTTAACGAATTAATTAGGGTTTGAGCGAGCCAATCAGCGATCGCCCTCTCAGCAATGTTATGCTTACCTTATTCGCTAAAAAGCATACAGAATAAAGGTTACAGTTTGGTAGGTTGGGTTGAGGCACGAAACCCAATGCCAGTTGAGTAAACATCAGTCCAATAAATGTTATTCTAACTTGATGCAATACCGTAGAGCAAAAACACCAGGAGCCACTTATTTTTTTACAGTTGTGACATACAATCGTCACAGAATTTTGTGTGAACCTGAAAATGTGGATTTACTACGAAATGCTTTTAAATATGTTATGTGACAACATCATTTTAAGATTGATGCTATTGTCATTTTACCAGATCCCATTCATGCTCTTTGGACATTGCCTGAAACAGATGCAGATTTTTCAACTCGTTGGCGATTAATTAGGGCTTGCTGAATAAATCTAAAAAGCTTGTTGGATAAGGGTTTTAGGCTTTTTTGACCTCAAAAAGTGCCTAGCATTGGAGTGATCGGGGGTAAAATTCCGGGACTTTTTCCCTGAAAATTAGGTAATTGACCACCTGAAAATGAGTAAAACCCCACACCCCACACCCCACACCCCACACCCCACACCGGGAAAAACTTTTTCAGCAGACCCTAATTAAAAGTTATTTTAGCCGTCAATGTCATTCTCAATATCAGGGTAAAATTTCAACATCTCGACAACATAAAAGAGCAGGGTGAGAGCA
>NZ_JADBTF010000188.1:0-15593 GCF_020246295.1 Microcystis sp. M090S1
TCGACTTGTTCAAAGTGGCCGTCCGGCATTCGGACACTCAAAACGGACGGGTCGGAAAGCGTAAGACTACCGCTAAGGTAGCAGCATCCCGGGGCGCGTCAACCCCATTCAACGACCATCCTAAAAAGGTGGCGTGGTGAGGAATCACCGTCCGTTTACGGCGGTGAGGATGTCAATTTAAGAGTCACTGATAATTGCTGATTGTCGGTATTTCTGCAAAGGTGAGATGCACCCCGTTTAACCACACATCACATCCTTTGCTCAATTTCGGGAAAAACTGGCAAAATTTTGTCACTATGATTTGTTTACCGATTGGCAGCAAAGACAAGGAGAAAATGGCAGAAAAGTAGTCAGCTTATCGACAAAAGTGAATATAAGACCTTGCTAAAGTTCCTCACCACCAAACTAAATTTGATTGTCAAGTTGATATCAACCCCTTAGAAACCCTGACTTACCCGACTGGGATCACCTAGAAAGGCTCTTTCAGAAATCGATCCTTTAGTGGCTTCCGGGAGAATTTGCCAGTGCTGATCTAAAGCTTGTAACACCCGATCCTGCTGATTTCTGAATCCCTCGATATTGCTACTACCAGCATTCATAATCACAAACCAAACTTTACCCCTTTCTTGGGTGGGAATTTCTCCGGCTAAAGCGCTAACTTGGGCCAAAGTTCCAGTTTTAATCACCACTCCTTTGGGAATGGCGCGCCACTGCATAGTTCCTTTGGTATCGCGTCCCCCCACCGGAAATAAATCGGCGACTTGTATCGGTTGATTGGCTAACTTGCGATCCAAGGCCTTGAGAATCTCAATAACTGCCCGGGGAGACAAGCGATTTTCTACCCCCAATCCCGAACCATTAATTAATTGAATTTCTGCCGCTCCTACCCGGGTAATTTTAGTATTAATTGCGTCCACTGCCGCCGGGCCACCGAGCAGTTCGGCTAACATTTCTGACATGACGTTGTTACTATAAATATTCATCTGACGCAACAGTTCCGTTAAAGTTAAGGACTGATGACCCAACAATAATCGGGCATTTTCGGGGCGAATTTGACTGGCTCGAACCATGCCCAAAATCTTCACCTGTGGGGCTTGTGTGCCGCTAGGAAGGCTCTGAAAAGCTTTTTCGGTTTCTTTTGACCATTTCGATTGATCAAGCCCAATTTTCAGCAATTCTCCCGCTTTGAGGGGATCGGTTTGAAAATTCATGGCGAATTTACCCGTAACGATCAGATCGCCTTTGACCTGACGGATGCCTAATTGATGGAGGCCATTGCCCACTGCGATCGCTTCTTCCCAGACAAACAGAGGATCCCCTCCCCCTTCAATAATTAAATCTCCCTCTAACACCCCGTTTTTTACCTCTCCCGTGCTGTAAAAACGAGTAGCAAAACGATGATCGAGAGGCCAGGTTTCCACGGCGGCGAGAGTAGTGGCAATTTTAGTTAAAGAGGCCCCCGAAGCGGGCAGATTACCCTGATGATCAGCTAAATCAGCCCATTCCGTCTCAATTAAGACCCGTTGTTGACTAGAGTTTAAACCTTTTTTAGTCAAGTCTTGCAGATAATCGGCCACGATCGCCGCCACCCGGGGATCGGGAGCGGTGGGAAGGTGGAAAATAGGTTGATTTTGCCAAGAAATTAGGGGAATATTGGCGATCGGTTGGGATTGCCCCCCCAACCAACCCAAGAGAAAGCCGAAAACTGCCAAATTAAAAACTGAGAACATCTTTTCCTTAATCGCAATGATGCCTTATTGTATAGAGATGATTGGTAATTTTTAACAATTGCTCGATCAGAAAACACTAATCCTCGATCGGCCAGCTTTTGTCAAGAGCTGCCGCTCAACTTATTAAAGATTTCTATCCCACTGACTCAATGGCAGAAACGGCATTAAATCGGGCAACAATCGCGGTAGATGCGATGGGAGGTGACCACGCTCCCAACGAGATTATCGCGGGATCGATGCGAGCTTCCGAAGAATTAGATGTAGAAGTATTATTAGTCGGCGATTCTGAACGGATTGAGGCTTATTTCCAGCATCATCCCCGTCCCAAGAATCTCACCATCGTCCACGCAGAGGAAGTGGTGGCCATGGACGAAGAACCGATCACCGCTATCCGTCGCAAACCAGCGGCCTCGATTAATGTGGCCATGGATTTAGTCAAACAAAATCGCGCCGATGCTGTGGTGTCCGCTGGTCACTCCGGGGCAGCCATGGCGGCAGCGTTACTGCGTTTAGGTCGTTTAAAAGGAATCGATCGCCCGGCGATCGGTGCGGTGCTGCCGACGATGTTGGCGGGTAAATCGGTGATTATCCTCGATGTCGGGGCGAATGTGGACTGTAAACCCAAATATTTAGAGCAGTTTGCCCTAATGGGGACAATTTACAGTAAATACGTTATGGGTGTTGAAGAACCGCAAGTCGGTTTACTCAATATTGGCGAAGAAGCCAGCAAAGGTAACGATCTCGCCCTAAAAACCTACGAATTATTAGAAAATAACCAGCAAATTCCCTTTATCGGCAATGCGGAAGGCCGGGATGTGCTATCGGGACAATTTGATGTGATCGTCTGCGATGGTTTTGTCGGTAATGTCCTGTTAAAATTTGCCGAAGCGGTGGGGGGAATTATCCTACAAATTCTCAAAGAGGAATTACCTAGGGGGATACAGGGTAAAGTCGGGACGGCTTTAATTAAACCCAATCTTAAACAGATCAAACAACGCATGGATCATGCGGAACACGGTGGCGCACTGTTATTTGGAGTCGATGGGGTCTGTGTGATCAGTCACGGCAGTTCCCAAGCGCCTTCAATTTTTAACGCTATCCGACAGGCAAAAAATGCCGTTGATAATCGCGTTTCTGAGCGCATTCAAGCCTACAATGACCACCATCATCAATTAAAAGAGTTGTCGGTGAACGGTGAAGATTAAGCCGTCAGCCATCTTGAAGCCGTCGGTCGTCGGGAGTCAGGAGAAAGGAGACAGGAGATAGGGGTTTAGGGGTTTAGGGGTTTAGGGGTTTAGGGAAATTTCAGCCAAATGCTCCACTTCCCCACTTCCCCCCGCAACGCGCACGAAGTGGTCTCCCCACTTCCCCACTTCCCCACTTGCCACTTGCCACTTGCCACTGATAACTGATAACTGATCACTGATAACTGATAACTGATCACTGAAAGGGGGGGAATATTTTGAACGGATTCGGGGCAGCAGTCGTCATGACCGGTTGTGGATCGGCCACACCAGCGCAATTCCTCAGTAATGAAGAACTCAGCCAAATTGTCGAGACTTCCGATGAGTGGATTAAAAGTCGTACAGGCATCGGTAAACGCCATTTAGCGGATCAATCGGTGTCTTTGAGCCAATTAGCAGCCCAAGCGGCGATTAAGGCTCTGGAAATGGCTCAGGTGTCGCCTAGGGACATCGATCTGATTCTCTTGGCTACTTCTACCCCCGATGATCTGTTCGGTAGTGCCGCCCAAGTTCAAAGTCAGATCGGGGCCAATCGGGCGATCGCTTTTGATCTCACCGCCGCCTGTTCGGGTTTTCTGGTGGGATTAGTCACCGCCACCCAGTTTATCCGTACTGGTACTTACCGCAATGTCTTGGTTATCGGGGCCGATGTTCTCTCCCGTTGGGTGGATTGGAACGATCGCGCTACCTGTGTCCTCTTTGGGGATGGGGCAGGGGCGGTACTTTGTCAAGCAAATGATACAAAAGATAACATTCTCGGTTTTGAACTCCATAGCGACGGCAGCCAGAATGGTTCTCTCAATCTCGCCTATGAGGGGGAAGAATTGCCCCTTAAGCAGGGGGTAAGGGTTCAAAAAGGGACCTATAAGCCCCTAAGGATGAACGGACGGGAAGTCTATCGTTTTGCCGTGGCGAAAGTGCCAGAGGTCATCGAAAAAGCTCTCTATCGGGCTAATTTAACCACCAGTGACATCGATTGGCTAGTTTT
Organism: Microcystis sp. M090S1; assembly: GCF_020246295.1. Taxonomy (NCBI): domain Bacteria; kingdom Bacillati; phylum Cyanobacteriota; class Cyanophyceae; order Chroococcales; family Microcystaceae; genus Microcystis; species Microcystis sp. M090S1. The sequence continues at coordinate 3,963 of NZ_JADBTF010000188.1, forward strand.
GCACCAAGCTAATCAAAGAATTATGGACGCGGTGAGCGAGCGCCTGAAACTGCCTCCGGAAAAAGTGATCAGCAATCTCAGCGAGTATGGCAACACTTCCGCAGCCTCGATTCCTCTAGCCCTCGATGAAGCTGTCAGGAGTGGTAAGGTCAAAAAAGGTGATATTATTGCTTCTTCTGGCTTTGGTGCCGGTTTAACTTGGGGTGGGATTATCTTCCGTTGGGGAGATTAATTCAGTAAACAGTAAACAGTGATCAGTAACCAGTAAACTAAAAACTCACATCTGATAACTGATAACTGATAACTGATAACTGATAACTGACCCAAACACATCTATCTATCTATTTTAAGAACTTATGAAAACAGCGTGGATATTCCCGGGACAAGGATCGCAAGCGTTAGGAATGATTGGAGATTTAGCGGAAAGTGCGCTTGGCCAAGAGAGATTAAAAATAGCAGCAAAAATCCTCGGTTGGTCAGTCCTGGAAAAATGTCAAGGGGATGAAGAAACCCTATCTCGTACTCTTTATACCCAACCTTGTTTATTTGTGGTGGAGAGTATTTTAGCGGATTTGTTGCAAGAAAAAGGTCATTTTCCCGATCTAGTTGCCGGTCATAGTCTTGGTGAATATTCGGCTTTGTATGCGGCCAGGGTGTTTAATTTTGAAACAGGATTAAATCTAGTTCAAAACCGTTCCCGTTTGATGGATGCGGCCGAAGGTGGTAAAATGGCCGCCTTAATGAAATTCGATCGCACCAGTCTAGAGACAGTGATTAATCAGACGGAAAATGTAGTTATTGCTAATGATAATAGTGCCGAACAAGTGGTGATTTCTGGGACTCCTGAAGCGGTGGATTTGGTATTAGGTCAAGTGAAAGTTAAGCGGGTTATGCCGTTAAAAGTATCCGGTGCTTTTCACTCTCCCTTGATGGAAAATGCTGCTATTCAGTTTCAGCAGATTTTAGAATTAGTTAATTTTCGGTCTGCAAAAGTTCCCGTTATTTCTAATGTTAATCCTAGCCAACCGATCAACGATGCGGAGGAATTAAAAAGTTATCTCATTCAGCAGATGACTAGCTCCGTAAGATGGCGAGAAATTATGTTAAAATTGCCAGATGTGGGTGTGGAAAAAGCGATCGAAGTGGGACCGGGTAAAGTTTTAACTGGTTTAATTAAACGAACTGCTCCAATTGAGTTAGAAAATATTAGTCAATTAGCCGATATATCCAAGGGTAGCGAAGATGTTAAATTGCAGGGTTCATTAATTGGTGTTGGTTAAATTATCTGGCAACATTTTCGACAAAGGAAGTAAATTGATAGATACCTAGCCAAAAATTTGGTTAGGTATTTTTTTAGAAAACTATCATAGGGTTTGCGGCAAAAACTTTTTCAGCAGACCCTAGTTATTCTCCCATCTCCCCCCCGCAACGCGCACGAAGTGGTCTCCCCACTCCCCACGGTTATAGAAACCTCGGCAGAAAAGTCTCTACAACCAGGTTTTTCTAGGAATATTAGGAAAGGAGATTACCGCGACTACCGTTAGGAAGAATAGTTTCTTCGAGGGAAGCAGAAAGAAGATTATTTTCGGTTAAAATCGCCCCAATTAAGTTAGCTTGTTTGAGATTAGCTCGTTTAAGATTGCTTCCCACTAAATAACTCAAGAGTAATCCCGCTTGGTGTAGATTAGCACCGGAAAGGTTAGCGGAGGCTAAATTAGCGCCGAGCAGATTACAACCGGTTAAGTTAGCTTGGCGAAAATTGGCTTTATTAGCGTCAGTTTTGCTTAAATCGGCTCCGGTTAAGTTAGCTCCCTCAAAATCGCTACAATTGAGGTTAGCTCCCGTCAGATTAGCACCTTCGAGGTTAGCATAACGTAAATCCGCCCCCCGTAAATCCGCCCCGCGCAAATCGGCATAGCTGAGGTCGGCGTATTGAAGATGGCAGTTTTCCAGATTAGCTTGATAGAGATAGGCTCGAATTAGGTTAGCCTCTTTTAAGTTAGCATGGCTAAGATTAGCAGAGCTAAGAATAGCACGAGTGAGAATAGCCCGTTTTAGGTTAGCTTTCCTCGCCATGGCATGGGTTAAAGTGGCTGAGGTGAGATTAGCCGCTTCGAGATTCGCTTTCAACAGTTGAGCAAAAAGTAAGCTACTGTGAATTAAACAGGCAGAACTTAAATCAGCCTTTTTGAGAACAGTATTACTCAAAATTGCGCCGCTTAGTTGACTTTGGTGCAAATTTGCCCCAGAAAGGTCGGCTTTAGTCAGGTTAGCATCGATAAGACAAGCTTTGCTTAAATTAACTTCTTCGAGGGAAGCGTCCTTGAAATTAGCGTTAATTAAACAAGCTTCGGCTAAATTGGCTCGTTTTAAGTAACTATGACTTAGGTTAATCTGGTTTAAACACTGTCTCTTTAAATTGACTCCGCTAAGTCTGACTTCCGCAAAGTTGCGTTCACCTCGATTATACAGTTCGATTAGATGTTCACGATTGGTTAAGGCATTGCTACTCATAAAATAACTAAATTGTTCTGGAAGGTGATTTCCAGAGAATTGGTTGGGGAAAATTACTGATCATGAAGTCGATCTCTAGGATTAGTACAGGGAACGACTGGGAATTTTTGCGAATAAATAGAAATTTTCAACCAATTACGGGCTTAAAATCCCTATTGGCAATCACTAAAACCGGTAAAGAACGAAAAGAATCGGGGTTCAATACCAAAAACAGTCTCTACCTAAACCCGCCACTTGTTGCCAGCCAGGTCTAGGCATTAAATTAGAGAAGTCTTGTGCGTCAGTTTTTCTGACTGAATCTACTGCCTCGCCGATGTCTTGACTCGGTATCATACAGTTGAATTTGTTAGGTCTGCTTAGTCAGTCCGGTAGCCAAGAGGCTAAAACTCTTAATCACCAGATTTCGGGGACTCTCCAGTTGAGCAAGCATAAAACTTGGTAAAAGTCAATCCCTCTTAGGGATGAACTGCCCAATCCTATTCCCTGAAGCCTTGGTTTATTGAGTCTATCAGGTTGTGGTCTGTTTTGGCAAGGGGGGTCAATGGCTTTTTAATCAATTCGCCAAAAGGCTGGATTTTCCGTAGGGGATAATTGTATAGACTGGTCATCTAAATATTGTCTGAGACTGGGGGAAGGATTGAGGAGATAAATATCGGTAAATTGATTTTTTAAGGAGGGGATGGAAACTCTAGGGTTCGACTGAACAAATAAATACTTTGTCTTAGCATCAGTAGTATGGATAAGGGGCAAGGTATCTAACCAATGTTCTGAAATAATTAGAGGTTTTTGACTGCGATTAATCATTGTATAAGCGTTGGGAATATTACTACCATAACCCACATATCTAGCTGCCGGCGGTGGATAGGGAATTTTGGCAATTAATCCGAAAACTAGCAATAATATTAAGAGAATTTTTGCCCAGCCTTGGCGATGCTGTAATCCGTTGCTTAGTAAAAAGGTAACTGCCAGCAGCATACCGAGAAAACTTGGTAAGTAAAATCTGCCCACAGCTGTGTAGCGAAATCCTCCGATTAGATCCCAAGCTAAAAGAGAGAAAAAGGGGATAATTGTCAGGAGAATAATCAGGGTAAAAACTTTTTTAGCGGCTTTTTTGCCCAGATAAATAAAGGAGATGATGACGAGGATAATTAGGCAGTATTCAATAATAGGGTTGATGGTGGGATTGGCTAAACTGAAATTATAAAATAAACGAGCGATCATTCTTACCCATCTTTGCCAAAGTACCTCTAGGGGTAAACTGCCTTTTGACCATCCAAAGACAGTAAATCGACTGGTAAAAATCCGGGTTAACCAAATTGAATAAATCCACAGGGAAGCAAGTAAGCTGATGCTATAGTATTTTTTGGTTAAAAAGTTAAAATAATTCAGCTGTAGCAGAAAATATAGGCTATGAACCACTAAAACAAAGATAAAGAAAACATGGGTATATAAACCAGCAATTAGGGATAAACTATAGAAAAACCAATCTTTTTTCGGTTGCGAGGAATCAATAGCTTTGAGAAATAACCAGCTAGAAAGTATCGAACATAAAACATATAGTCCGTATTCCCAAATTCCTAGAGCATAACCAGTAAAACGCGGGGAAAAGAAGATAATTGTAGCGGCAATTAAAGCGGCGTTTTTATTTTTAAATAAAGTCAAAGCTAAATGGTAAAAACTCCCTAAAATACCAAACCAAATAATTACCGAAAATCCTCTTAAGACTAGATAAGAATTGCCCAATAATCTTGCAAAAAACCAGAGGAAACTGTAATAGAGAGGTAGATCGTAATTCGAGCTAGTATAAAGAGAGGCTAAGGTATCAGGAAAACCTTTCACGGAATTAACCCCTTGAAATTGCCAGAGTTGTTCTGTAGATTTAATTTGTCCATCGAACAGATAGTTAATTAACTGTTCGGTTGTGTTACCAGAAAGATGCAGTAAGACCAAAGATTCATCGTGCCAAACATAGCTATAGTAGGCGAGATGGACAAAATAGAAAATATTGAAAATAATCAATAAACCTAAAGCAAATCTAACCCCAGATTGACGAGTAAGCATAATTATCTTGATCCTGTTAAAAAATCACTGATTACTGTTGACTAACTCCGGTTTAATTAATCTAGAATTTTGATAGGCAATGGGTAAAGTAAACCAAAATTGTGAGCCAACCTGTGGGGTACTTTTTACCCCAATTCTCCCAGAGTGAGCCTCGATTATTTGCCGACATTGGTAGGAACCTAAACCGATTCCCGTTAGGTGTTGATTATGAAGATTTCTTACATATAAATGAAAAAGATGTTGACATTGTTCCTCATCCATGCCAATGCCATTATCGCTTAAAGTGCAGTAAAGCATATCTTGGTCAATACGAGCATCTAAAGCTAATTGAATCGGTGAAGGGTTATGTTTTAAGGCATTATTTAATAATTGTTCAAAAACACTTCTTAGCTGACAAGGATCAGCATCAATAGCGGGTAAGTCATCGGGTAGAAGATTAATAAAAGTAGCTTGATATAAATCAAAATCTTTTTGCCAATCTTTGAGCCAAATTTCCACCTGTTCTTTTAAAGATAGAGGTTGACGATGCAAGATTAAAGGCCGTTCTTCAGCAAAATGATTTTCTGATAAAGCATTAATTAAAGTTAATTGTCGATCGCAACTACGCACCACCTGATCGAGCATTGCTCGCGAGATAGTTACTTTTTCTGTTTGCCGACACTGTAAATTTTTTAATAACATCACTAATCCCATAATCGAAGTGCGAAGATCGTGGGATACTGCCTGTAAAAAAACCGTTTTCATTTCGTATAAACGCTGAATTTCCCGGACTTTTTCCCGCAGTTCCAGGGTTCTTGCTGCCACTTCCCGTTCTAAATTATTATTCAAGCTTTGCACCCTCTGATATAGTTGCGCTTGGCCGATAGCAATACAAACTTGGGTGGCTAACTGTTCTAATAATTTGACCTCGCTTTTTTGCCAATGACGAGGATGGGAATATTGATGGACAACTAAAGCGCCTAAATGTTGATTATTAACCGTTAGAGGTAAAACTAAAGAGGATTTAACTTGCAGGTATTCGTAATAACCCTTGAGAGTGGGCAGAGTTTGCACCTTAGCGGTATTATCAGCAATAATTAACTTATCTAAAGAAAATAATTGTCCCAATTCTTCCAGTAATTCTGGTTCGGGAAACCAACCCATCAGCGAGGGAATCTCGGGACGACGGGACTCAGCGATTACCTTAGACCAACCCCGCTCTTGACAGTGACCGATATAGACTTGATCGGCATCGAGAAAATTTCTGATTTCCTCAACAATGGTATTTAAAACCTGATCTATATCTAAAGATTGATGGACTTTTAAAGCAACTTGTGTTACTAAATGTTCTCTTTCTAAAGTTTCATTTAAAGCTCGATCGATCTGTTGTCTTTCGCTAATCGCCGCCGATAAAAACAGAGAAGTTGACATGACAATGACTAAAAAGATTTGTAAGATCAAGACACCTCTGGTATAATCGGGAGCCTGTAGGATAAAAGGACTGATTCCCCTGGCCAATCCCATCAAAGCTAAAATAGATACTAAAAAATTCGCTATTACCGCTCCCCAAGTCTGAAAACGCATGGCGGCCCAAACCACAAAAGGAAAAGGCAGATATTCGAGGTACTGCACCATACTCCAATCGGGGTTAAGAAAATTTGGTTGATCACCAAAAACCACGGAAGTCACCACCGTTAGCAAACTCAGACAAAGTAACGCCTCGCCAAGGCGTTGGGGTTGCCGTGGTTCTCGCAGAGAGTGATGATTGAAGAAAAAACGCAACAGCAGCGGCGTGGTCATTAATATTCCTGTACTATCTCCGAGCCAGATCATACCCCAAGACTGTCCAAATTGCCGCCAATCCCAAGTATTTAGCCAACTACGGGCAAAAGTATCGATAGTGGCATTGACTGCCGAGGCTAATAAAGCCGCTAAAAATACCAGTAAAAGGATATCGCGAATGCGCTGTAAAGTGGCGGAAAATCTCAGATAATGCAAGAATTGCGCCCCTAACAGAGCCGATAAACTGCTACCGAGCGCCGAAAATAGAGCTATGGGCCAACTGGCCCCTAAAAAGAAGGTAAGAAGCAAATCCCCGATAAAAACGCCTAAAACTAGCCTTTTTCCCCCTAAAAAAACAGCAGTTAAGCCAATACCAGCACTCATCCAAATCGGGGCAGGTCGCGACCCTAAATTTAAGCAGAGATAGCCTAGCCAACCAACACCCAGATAAACTAGGACAACAAGCACAATTTTAGACCGATATGATGAAATCCGTAGCATTTTCAGTTATCACTGGTCACTGGTCACTGTTAATCTATTTCCAGATTGCCTAAACTAGGAGTAGTTCTGCCTCATGCAGATGGGTGAAAACCGTACATTTTCCCGTTAGGAATCAAAGATCATGCGGATTTTAATTGTTGAAGACGATCCTTTAATGCAGTTAGGTTTAGAACAAGCGCTCAGTGAACAGCCGGATTTTGAGATTGTTGGTCAAGCTAGTGATGGTCTAGCGGGGGTACAATTAGCCCTATCCCTACGGCCGGATTTAGTGGTCATGGACATCGGTTTACCCCGTCTCGATGGCATTGCGGCAACTAAACAGATTAAGGAGGGTTTAGCTAATGTTCATGTGGTCATGCTCACTTCCCACACTCTCCAACAGGAAGTGATCGCAGCTCTGGCTAGTGGTGCTGATGCCTATTGTATCAAGGGAGCGAGTCTCGATCGCCTTTTGGCCGCCATTGAAGCGGCCAAGGATGGGGCCACCTATTTAGACCCCCAAATTGCCCGTTTAGTCATGGATAATCTCAAAGCGCCGACAGTGCAACCTAATCCCAATCTAGCACTTTTATCAGAGCGAGAAATGGAGGTTTTAAAGTTAATTGTTGAGGGCAAAAGTAACGCTGAAATCGCCGAACAACTTTATTTAAGTACCAATACCATCAAAACCCATGTGCGGGGCATTATGAATAAATTAGCCGTGGACGACCGAGTACAAGCGGCCGTAATTGCCCTGCGTTCCGGTATTGTTTAAGGGGAAAATGGCGATTTACTTATCCCATATTCGAGGCTTCTCTAATCACCTCTAAAACCTCTGAAGCATGGGAAATAGTCGGGACGTGACCGGATGCCAAAACCACTGTCTTTGCTCCCATTCTCTCGGCCAAATTAAACTGTAATTCTGGGGGTACGGCTTGATCTTGACTAGAGACAATATACCAGTTCGGCTTATTTCTCCAGGCGGTTGTAGTGGTTTTTGCTGTTAGTAAAGAGGCTGCTGCTGGGGTTTGGGTGGCATAAATTAAAGCGGCTTTTTCGGCGGGCAAATCATTGGCGAGAATCTTCTCTATTCCCTCTTGAGAAATCCAGATAAACCCCTCTTGTTCTTGAAAATACTGTGATGGGGTTTCGTATTCACTAAACAAATCTACCATCGACTCCCCCGCATCGGGAGCCAGCGCTGCAATGTAAACTAAACCGGACACTTTTTCATCGTTGCCGACTTCTGTGATTACCGTACCCCCCCAAGAATGACCGACTAGAATACATTGTCCTTCGATACGGTTTAAAATTCTTTTCGTAGCAGCTACGTCATCCGCTAGAGAAGTGAGAGGATTTTGCACTGCGATCGCTGCGTATCCTTCGGCTAATAACTGGGCAGTTATCTGATTATAACTAGAACCATCGGCCCAAAAACCGTGAACCAAAACAATATTGTTAATTCTGTTCATAAGACCTCTTACAAAACTCGAAAAGTGCTGGTTTTTAGCATTTTTTAACTCTCACAAATTAATTAGACAGGAGAGCTATTAATATTCTTACATTGTAGCCATTAAGCCCATTTTAACTTTTTAACTCAATTGCCGGTGCTATAACCATCCAAAAAGTATATTCAATCATTTATAATAGTTATCGACCTATCTCTGTTGGATAAACCATGACTATCGCTCAAAGCTTACCCCTAGTCGAGTCTCATGTAAACCCTGAGATAATCTTCCCACAAGGCCAATTTTGGAGTGATGAACCACCCTTGGAAAGTAACCTACATCTACAACAAATTATTTTATTAATTCAGTGTTTAGAATGGTGGTGGCGCGAGCGAGAAGATTATTTTGCCACCGGCAATTTAACCATTTATTACAGTCCCAACCAGAAAAAGTCAGAATTCTTCCGTAGTCCCGATTTTTTCGTCGTTTTGGGGACAAATTCCAACCCCAACCGCAGAAGTTGGGTAGTTTGGCGAGAAGAGGGCAAATATCCCAATTTAATTATCGAAATTCTCTCCGATAGTACCGCCAAAGTTGACCGAGAGGAGAAAAAACAAATTTATCAAGATATATTTCGCACTCCCGATTATTTTTGGTTTGACCCAGAAAGCCTAGAATTTCAAGGATTTACCCTAATTAGCGGTCAATATCAACCGATTGCTCCCAATCCCCAAGGATGGCTCTGGAGTCAACAATTAGGCTTATATTTGGGTTTATCTGCCAATAAATTGCGCTATTTTACCCCCGAAGGGGAATTAGTCCCCACTCCCACAGAAGCGGCGCAACAGGCAGAAAATCGGGCTGTAGAGTCAGAAAGCCAAGTCCAGCAAGAAAAGCAAAAAGCTGCGAAATTAGCGGCTAAACTGCGGGAATTAGGCATAGATACCGAGGAAAATCTCTAGTCTTCTTTTTTGATTAGATGACAATATTTTCGGTGAGCGGTGAGCGGATTTAGTAGCATCTTAGATGCTTAATAGTTGACTAATCACAGAAAGCTCCGCGCAAGCGTAAATTTTCCCGCAATTCCTCGGTCATACCCACGTTATCAGCAAACTTTGTCCCCTTCACTTTTGCCCCGCTAAAATTCGCTTGAGTGATGTTGACTTCAACCAAATTAGCTCCTTCTAAATTGGAGCCGATTAAATTAGCTAAAGCCAAACTAGAACGGTAAAAATCAGCATAACTTAAATCGGCATTAGCTAATAAGGCTCCGCTTAAATCCGCTCCTTTGAAACTAGCATGACTGCCATTAATTTCCCTTAAATCAGCATCGGTTAAATTGGCCCCGCGCAGATTAGCTTGATAGAGATTGGCCATACCTAACGATATACCACTTAATTCCGCTGCTAGGAGATTTGCCCCAGTAAAATCCCTTAGGGGATCGAGTTCAGCTAATTGGGCCAGTTCGAGAAAATCATCACTAACAGAAGCATAAATTCCCTCGATTTGTGCTGGCAATTTCTCTAAATTTTCTGATACTGCTGGTTTCGGTTCAACTAGAACAGTATCTAATTCTACCTGCGATGACCCCAAAGAAATACGACTCAAAAAAGCATCAAATTGATTTTCCATCAGGAAAAATGCTAACTTTCGCTCTAAAATACTATGTTTATTGGGACTTAGATCGTGTTTCCATAATCCCGATGTTTCCGTGATACAGATATCGGCAGCCGTCAGCGAAAATTGCACCGTGAGATGATAAGGTTCTTCCTCCACACTCACGGTTCCTAGGTTAATCCTTTCGATCGCTCCTGTAAATATTGACTGAACACTTTTGAACGATAACCGCCATTGATGATTATTAATACGATTTATGTATAACTCTTGACTAGAAAGAGGATTTGGTGTTAGGTGACAATTAACTAAAACAAAATCTAATTTTCCTCCTTTCAGTCCCCATTTCATTTCCCCGCCGAGGAGAGATTGAATTTGAGCTTGTAGGTGTAAAGTTAAATATAAATCAAATTTTTGCGAGTCGGTGGCTACTGGTTCTAGGGTTAAAGATACACTATCGGGATAGCGATCAAAGGCAGCTAAAAGACGCATAATCCAAAAGAGAAAAGTCAAAATAAACAGTAAAAAAGTGGTGTTTCTCTGACCTTAAAGCCGAGAACTCACCCCTATTTAAAACAATAGCTGATTTTCTCGATCCTCGATGAACATTTCTTCGGCGATCGCTGAAGGATTGCCCCTGAAAATCAAGGTTAAATTAGTTGACTTTCTCTTTTTTGCCGATATTGTCGTCCGCATTAAAAAACATCGGCAAAAAGCGTTCCATAAACATTTGTGGATCACGATTCCAGGCTTTTTGCGCCGCTTCTACCCGGAATAATTGTAATTTCGGGTCGAGAAGGGATTGGGGTAAACGTTCCATCAGATATTGAGGACGTTCCCAAAGCGGCATAGTGGCGGCGATTTCCATTAAATGACCGACGCGGCGCAATTCTGCCCCCAGGGTGATATCCATACCCGATTCATAGGCGGCCTGTTCGATCGCTGAGTATTTGGCCTTCGCTTTTTCGACTTTTTGCCGATGTTCGGGGCTTTTTTGGGCAATTTTGGCTAACCAACGATTGCCCCAACGCACATGACCCGCTTCTTCAGGAAAAATTTTGGCGATCGTTTCCTGAATTTTCAGATTTTCTGGGGTTTGTTCCCCTTCCTTGAGGGCATAGATATGGGCGGCAAAGTATTCGCATCCCCGTTTTTCCGTGACGTTAATTGCCGCTAGGGCCGCAATCAGTCCATCTTCCCTTTGTTCTTGACCTTGGAATTGGTCTTGATCGAGAAGACGTTCAAATTCATCGATATAGGACAACCCCGGCGGTTTCCCCACATCGGCCTCCAATTCGATCAATAAATCGGTTAACCAGTAGGCATGGCGGGCCTCATCGGCGACGTGGTGGGAAAGGTCCTGTATCAGTTCTTTCGGTTGTCCGTCTAAGGTTTCGATCAGTTCGGTCAGGTCTTTACAGCTACGTTGTTCGTTGTAGCGGTAGCGGTTGAGGGTGACAAGATGAATTTCGCGATCGCTAATGACACGCTTCATGATGTCGCGAGCGCTCATCGTCTTCTTGAATTTGCGAGGGTAAGCAACGGTCATCGAAAATTTTGGGTCTGAAACCCCGTCGTTCTACGACGGCTTTACTGTTAAATATTAGCATCGTTTACGAAATATATGCTAAAACGTGAGGTATGGAAAAAGCCTATTCGTTTCGATTTTACCCAACACCCGAACAAGAGTCGCTATTGCGGCGCACTTTGGGCTGTGTAAGATTAGTTTACAACAAAGCTCTCCACGAACGAA
>NZ_JADBTF010000189.1:0-7305 GCF_020246295.1 Microcystis sp. M090S1
ATATCAAGGTCGCCGGTGGGCAATCGGAGACCTCAAAAAACGGACGTGGAGGACAGCATAAGACTTCTGTTAAAGAAGCAGCATCTCGTGAAGCGTCAACCCAGCGGTCGGTCGTTCAATTAAGTTTGTTTGATCTGCCGGGAATCACCGTCCGGCCCCGGCGGTGAGGATGTCAACAGTACCTTTTGAGGAGAGAAAAGTTATGGCTGAGTCAAAAAGCTGGGATTTTCAGAGATTTTGGCAAACTCTAGACTATTTTGATAGTATTCCCCTGTGGAGTTGTCTGCAAAAGCTGCTCGGTTTCGGGGAAGATAAAAAAAATCAGCTAACAAATGAGCAAGGGATGAAGACCATTTTAGTCATTGGTGGGGAAAATGCGATCGGTAGAAAAGTAATCACCCAACTACAGCAGCAAAACTATCAAATCCGCGCTTTAGTCGATAATATCGAGTCTGCACGTCAATTATTGGCTGAAAATGTCGATTTATTTGCTCTGCAAACCCCGCAATTATTCACAGGGATTGAGAGAATTATCTACTGTCAAGGGGAGAATAACCGCCATAGTTTAGCTAATTTACTCGATTTATTGAAAAATGCTGGGATAACCGCCGAAAAAACCCTCTTTGACTTTAGCAATCCCAGCAGTGATATCAAAGAAATCTGGGGTGCGGTGGATGATGTGGTAATGGGAGGAGTGAGTGAGAGTCAGATAACCCTGACTGGAGGACGAGCGCTCTTTTCCGGTATCGTTAGAACTGAAAATAACGGCGGTTTTGCCTCAGTTCGTACCAGAAACCTGAATCCTCCCCTAAATTTATCTAACTACGAGGGAATAGAATTACAGGTACAAGGGGACGGAAAACGCTATAAATTAATTCTGCGCTGTGAAGGACGTTGGGATGGCATCGGTTACTGTTATTCTTTTGATACACTTGATCGCACCTGGCAAAGTATTTCTATTCCTTTTGGCGATTTAATCCCGGTAGTGCGGGCCAAAACGATGAGAGATGCAGCACCCTTTGATAGCAGTAACGTCTATGCTTTGCAGTTAATGCAGAGTAAATTCGAGTACGATGGGGCCATAAATCCCCGTTTCTCCCCGGGGTTATTTGCTTTAGAAATTGTCACAATTAAAGCCTACGGTGGCAAAAACCGCTTAATTATCGTTAAAGAAGGAGAAATCGCCGAAAAAAGCCTTTTAGATGCTAGTGGTTATCCCTACGAAGCGATCGATTCTGCCCAGATTTTCGCTAAACTTAATTAATTTAAATAAGCTTGGATCTCAAGTTAAACTACAGAACATAGGGTTAAGATCATGACTATCGGGAGCATAATTAAGGAGGTATGTTCATGAGTGAACAGAATCCCTACGAACAACTTGGGGTTACTGAAGAATCCTCTTTTGAAGAAATTCAAGAGGCCAAACAAAGACTGGTGCAACAGTATCAAAATGATAGCAAAATTGTCGAATTGATCGAGTCGGCCTACGATTCGGTCCTCATGGATCGACTGCGGATGCGACAGGAGGGTAGAATTAAAGTTCCCGATCGCATTCGTTTTCCTGAACGTCTGGCGATTCCGGTGGAAAGTAAACCAGTTACTAGCAGCAAATCTCCTAACTGGTGGCAAAGCTTAATCGATACACCTTCTGCAAGGGATATCGGTGTACCAGCAGTGATTTACGCTTGTTTAGGAGCAATAACGCTGTTAGTTCCCGATCCCAGTGGCTCCCTCTTACCGCTGCTCTTAGCTTTTGGCGTTTTCGTTAATATCTATTTTTTCAACCGCAAGGAAAAACGTTTTGGCCGCGCCTTACTATTCACTCTCGCTGGTTTAGTGCTAGGAGTCGCTCTGGGAGCGGGATTAGCCAGTTTAGCGGCCAAGGCTGATTTGAACATTTTCGGCGATCGCCAAATTTATGCGCTCGTCACTTTTCTGATCTTTTGGGTGATTAGTAGTTTTTTCCGTTAACCAATCGCTCGTAGGGAGCCTAAGATCACGTCCACTGCTTCCCCAAGGTTATTGACGATATAATCAGGCTCGTAGCTCTCTAAACGGGAACGGCTGCGAATCCCCGATAATACGCCAATAACCTTAATATTTTGGCTTTTAGCGGCGGCAATATCCGCTTCCGTATCCCCCACCATCCAAGTATCGGCAGCCGCCGGCAGTTCTTTAGCGGCCTTAGCCATAAGCAGGGTTTTGTCGCGCACGTCGTTGGTTTTGGTGTAATTGTTATTTAGACAATAACGACGATTAGCGGCGAAAAAACGACCGATATCGTGGCGATTAAAGGCATGATCTAGCTCGGATACCCGCCGCATCGTCATCACGACTAAATCGATCTTTAACTCTTGGATTTTCTGGAGAGTTTCCAAAGAACCAACCACCGGGCGATCGTGGACAAGATAGGGTAAAGTATGGACAGTTTGACGACGAAGATGGGCAAATTTACGCGCTTGATCTTCATCTAATCCTGACATTTCCCCGATACGCTTCTCAGAAACCTGCTCCCGTTTTAACTGCCAGAATTCCGCTTTCGATAATTCCCCGATAATTTGACCTTTATAGGCGGTTTTCTGTAAACAGTCTTGATAAACTTGGTAATATCGCTCCGATACGTCCATTATCGGGCCGTCAAAGTCGCTAATTAGTCTCAACATCGTTCTAATACTTCTCGCTTTATTAATTTTTATATACAAGTTACCCTAGAGTCTTGACAATGACAAGAGTTTTGTCGGGAAAAAGATTAGGGACCAGGGAAGTGGGGTGTGGGAAGTGGGGTGTGGGGTGTGGGGTGTGGGGAGGTGGGGAAGTGGGGAGGTGGGGAAGTGGGGAAGTGGGGAGGTGGGGAAGTGGGGAGGTGGGGAAGTGGGGAAATTTCAACTAAAACCCTAATACCCTAAAACCCCAACCCCCAACCCCTCACTGATTACTGATCACTGATTACTGATCACTGATTACTGATTACTGATCACTGATCACTGATGCTTCCCCTTCCCTAGTCTGGACGGTTAGCTTAAAATAAATGTAAGGATATGTAAACTTTCGTAACTATCTCGCCAATTGGCTAACCAATGATCCCAACAACTTCTTTATTCGCACCCGTTGACGATGATCTCCGTCTTTTGACCGATAACTTAAAAAACCTCGTCGGCGCTCGTCATCCCATTTTAGCGGCGGCAGCAGAACATTTGTTCGAGGCCGGTGGTAAACGCGTTCGACCGGCGATCGTGTTGTTAGTGTCTCGCGCTACCATGTTAGACCGGGATATCACTCCCCGTCATCGTCGATTAGCGGAAATCACGGAGATGATCCACACTGCCAGTCTCGTCCATGATGATGTGGTAGATGAGGCAGAATTGCGGCGCGGTGTTCCCACCGTTAACAGTTTATTTGACAATCGCGTGGCGGTTTTAGCGGGGGATTTTCTTTTCGCTCAATCCTCTTGGTATCTAGCTAATTTAGATAATTTAGAAGTGGTAAAATTGCTCTCAGAAGTGATTCGCGATTTTGCTGAAGGGGAAATTCAACAGGGAATTAATCGCTTTGATACCAGTATCTCCTTGGCAGCTTATCTAGAAAAAAGTTACTACAAAACTGCTTCTTTAATTGCCAACAGTGCCAAAGCGGCCGGGGTATTAAGCGAGCAATCGGCTGAAGTTAATCATCATTTATATAATTATGGTCGCGATTTAGGATTAGCTTTTCAAATCGTCGATGATATTCTCGATTTTACCTCCCCTACGGAAGTATTAGGAAAACCCTCTGGCTCCGATTTGATCAGTGGTAATATCACCGCTCCCGCTCTCTTTGCCATGGAGGAAACTCCCTATATAGAAGTGTTAATCGAGCGGGAATTTAGTCAGGAAGGAGACATCGAAAAAGCTCTTGATTTTATTCACTCTAGCCAAGGTATTCTTCGCTCAAAAGAATTAGCCGATCAATACGGTCAAAGTGCCTTAAAACACCTTGAATGTTTAGCTTCTTCTCCCTCAAAAGATGTGTTAATCGAGCTAGTAGATTACGTTTTGAGCCGAATTTATTAGGGAATAATAGTTCTCGCCGTAGCAATAGTCCAAGCATCGACTAATAATAAAAATAGGGTGAGAATAAAAAGAATTCCATACATCCAAGGCTGAGAAAGGGGGCGAATATCAGTCATATCCAAGTTAGTTTTTTCCGCAATTATTTTGACCATGCGATTAAATCCCACTACTCGCATCGGCAATAAATAGGCTTTTTCCGAGGAGCGATCAAGGAAATAATAAACTAAACCACCCTGTCCTGTACTGCGACATTTCAGTTCTTTTATATCTGTCCAATTTAACCACCAACCAGAGCGAAGAAAAGCAGGAAACCATTGGGGATAGGTAACTTGTATCCCTGTTTCTGATAAAATGACTCTTTCACTTAAAGCTCCGTATAAAGCGATTAATCCTAAGCTAATTCCTACCCAGAGAAAATTGGGATTAACAGGGGAATTAGTGACTTTTGCTAAAAAGGGTAAAGGGATGGTTAACGCCACATATAAACTTAATAAAGTTACCCGAATTATTGGTGATATCCGAAAAGTTATTGTCTCGTTCATTTGATCACCTTAATCAGTAAACAGTAAACAGTGAAAAGAAGGCTCCGAACTTGCCACTTAATACTTTAACACTTTAACACTTAATACTGTTCACTGAAAACTCAAAACTGATCACTGATCACTGATCACTGATAACTGAACTTGGAAGCGCCATTATACAAAGAAATGTCATGTTTTAATAATACGCGACGGAGATTTGCACCTTGATCGCAGGTGATTGTTTGACCATAAACTGTTACTCTAGGCATTAGGGGCGTGATTTTAACTTGCTACAGTTATTAATTAATATTAACACCTATTGACTATTTATATGAACAATGGTAAGCGCATTTGGGTCTATGACACTACTCTCCGGGATGGGGCCCAGCGAGAAGGTATTTCCCTCTCCCTAGAAGATAAAATTAAAATCGCCAGGGAATTAGATAGAATGGGTATTCCTTTTATCGAAGGCGGTTGGCCGGGCGCAAACCCTAGAGACGGTCAATTTTTCTGGAAACTGCACGAAGAACCCCTAAAACAAGCGGAATTAGTCGCTTTTTGTTCCACTCGTCGCCCCCAGATCGAGGCCCGGGAAGATCGGATGTTAACCGCCATTCTCGCCGCTAGAACCCGTTGGGTGACAATTTTCGGCAAATCTTGGGATCTGCACGTCACAGAGGGCTTAAAAACCAGTCTGGAGGAGAATTTAGCCATGATAGGAGATACGATCGAGTATCTACGCTGTCAGGGAAAACGAGTCATTTATGATGCAGAACATTGGTTTGATGGTTACAAAAATAACCCCGAATACGCCCTTTTAACCCTCAAAACCGCCAGGGCTGCCGGGGCCGAATGGTTAGTTTTCTGTGATACCAACGGTGGCACTTTACCCCAAGAAATCGCCCCTATTGTGGAGAAAGTGCGGGAGCAATTGGGCATCGATCCCGATGAGGAAAATGCGCCTCAATTAGGCATCCATGCTCATAATGACGCAGGAACCGCCGTGGCTAACTCCTTAGCGGCAGTTAACGAGGGCGCACGCATGATTCAAGGCACAATTAACGGTTATGGGGAACGCTGCGGCAATGCCAATTTATGTACTTTAATTCCCAATCTTCAGTTAAAAATGGGCTTTTCCTGCCTAGAAGAAAATCAATTAGGCCGATTGACGGGAACTAGCCGAAAAATCAGCGAAATGGTCAATTTAGCCCCGGATGATCATGCTCCCTTCGTCGGACGCTCCGCTTTTGCCCATAAAGGCGGCATTCACGTTTCTGCGGTGGCGAAAAATCCCCTAACCTACGAACATATTAACCCGGAAGCGATCGGGAATCAGCGCCGCATCGTCATTTCTGACCAATCGGGATTAAGTAATGTGTTAGCGAAAGCGCGCAGTTTTGGCATCGATTTAAATAAAGATGATCCCACCTGTCGGCAAATTTTGGAACGTTTAAAAATCTTGGAAAGTGAGGGTTATCAATTTGAGGCAGCCGAAGCTAGTTTTGCGTTATTAATGCGGGAAGCTTTGGGACAGAGAAGCCACCTTTTTGAATTAAAAGGATTCCAAGTTTATTGTGATATGCTCCGGGATAGTGGTAATGCGATCGCTACAATTAAAGTACGGGTAAAAGAGGAAGATTTATTAGAAGTGGCCGAGGGTAACGGGCCTGTGGCTGCTTTAGATCGGGCTTTAAGAAAGGCTTTAGTCAAATTCTATCCCGAAATTGCTAACTTTCACCTGACCGATTATAAAGTGAGAATCCTCGATAGTGGTTCAGGGACGGCAGCGAAAACTCGGGTTTTAATCGAGTCGAGTAACGGTCAACAAAGATGGACTACCGTGGGAGTGTCTAGTAATATTTTAGAAGCTTCCTATCAAGCAGTAGTAGAAGGAATTGAATACGGTTTATATCTGCTGCAAAACAATAAACTAGAATTATCGGGTCAATTTTGTCCTTTGGGGATAATTTAGGGAACAGTTATCAGTTATCAGTTATCAGTTATCAGATTTTTTATCCCCACACCCTACACCCCACTTCCTGCTCCCCTTTCTGGGATTGAATGTTTCCTAGGATAATAATCTAGTGACGACAGAATTTTGCCAACGACGGGCCAAGGCCCGCAGATACATATTAACGGGAAACTGATAATATTCGATCATTAACCAGAGTAAACAAATAGCATGGCAAATAAAGGTTAAAATCGACCAAAATAGAGGCACCCATGACAAAGGACTCCCCTCGACTGGAGGAAAAAGATAGGCTCCCGTAGCCACAATTGCTGTGGGAAAAATCACAAATCCTAAACCGATAATTAAGTAAAAACCTGCCATCTCCATTCCTTCTCTCGGTAAACCCTGCCAATACTTACCATTCCAATACCAAGTTAAGGGTAATTGACTATCGGCCATTTTTAAAACTTGTTGTTCTAAATTAGCAGTAAAAATGTGTTGACAAAAGTTACAAGCATAGGCTTCCATGAGTGGTAAAGCGGCAATTTTACCATGGCGACAGACGGGACAAGAATAGGTATCGTGATAGTTTAATTGGGTTGGCTCGGTCATGGTTAATGTGAGTACGATTGACACTCCCGTCGCGCTTATGCGAGGGATTCTTGGTTCACTGACTCAAGTTGTCTTAGCAGGTATTTCTACCAACCAAAATAGAGCTTAAATCTCCCCAAGCGTTTAGGTCTGACGACCAGCTTCCGATATGCCCTATCGTAGCTTTTTTGAG
>NZ_JADBTF010000019.1:0-2753 GCF_020246295.1 Microcystis sp. M090S1
GATCTGATAAAAGCTGGGGATTAGTAGATTGTTTTTCTTTTATTGTTATGGAAGAAAATCAAATTACCGACGCTTTAACTTCAGATGTTCATTTTATTCAAGCAGGTTTTCAAGCTTTACTACGATAATTAATTAGCGATCACCATTTAGTTAAAGATATAATTTTACGGCAAGCGCGAAGATGAAAGGACTTTCTAGGCCGATAATTTCTCGATTCTAACCGATCGACGCAGAGAAGGGATAGGCGAACAGAAAACCCTCTCCATTAAGGACTCGTGTTAAACTGATTAATTATGCTGGTGTCTAGAAGCGACCTATGCCGAACTTAACCTTAAGCAACGAACAAGTTATCGACTTATTCAAACAACTCCCCGAAGCACAGCAAAAGGAGGTGTACAAAATTCTAATTCTCGGTCAGTGGAGACAGTTGGAACCAGTATTTAATGAAGGAGCAGAAAGAGCTAGAATCGTAGCCAAAGAACGCGGCTATGATTGGGATACCATGACGGAAGACGAAAGAGAAGAATTTATCGATGAAATCGTTCACGAAAAATAGTGACCTATGTAGTTGTTTTTGATACAAATATATTAATCTCTGCTTGGCTGTCTAAAAACAGCCCTACATTTTCCTGTTTATCGTTAGCGAAGACGGGATCGGTATCTTCAGTAACTTGCCAAGAGATTTTAGACGAATTAACCGAAAAACTTCAGCAGAAATTTCAAATATCTGAACGGGGACTTAGAGAATATATCGCAGAAATTCGTCAATTTTCTAGCCTTGTTCCGATAACAAGACAACTGAGAGCGGTTCCCAACGATCCCGATGACGATATGATCATAGAATGTGCGATCATTGGCAAGGCTACCCATATTATCACGGGGGACAAACATCTTCTTTCACTGGTTGAATATCAAAATATTCAGATCGTGAAAGCAAAAGACTTTTTGGACTTTTTAGATCAAAATAATAACCATCAATTATGAACTTTACTCAATGGGATTTTATTAAAAGACATTCCCGAAGAAGGACTATCCGCGGGGGACGTGGGGACATTGGTAGAAAAGCGTCAAGTTGAGGGATTAGAAAGGGGTTATAGTGTCGAGTTTTCCGATATGTTGGGAAAAACGATCGCCCTACCAAAGACGTTGAATACCGTACCGATCTAAAATAGTATCTACAGTAATAATCGGAATATTGTCAACAATGGCTTGAGCTACCAGAAGGCGATCAAAGGGGTCTTTATGATAAAAAGGAAGGGTGATCAGCGCATCCGTATGTTCTGGTGTGATGGCAAGGATATTAAATTGATATTGATTAAGGCATACGTCGATAAAATCTTTGTAAGATTGATGTAAAATGAGTTTACCGATACTGATTTTGATGGCGATTTCCCAATAGGATGCTGGGCTGATTAATATTTCGTTATTTTGGTTAATAATTAGTTGATGGGCGGCGCTACTTAGTGGGGATTCGTTGAGTGTGTACCAAAGCAGAGTATGGGTATCGATTAGACATTTCAATGCAGATACTCCGCGAAGTCTTGTAAGTGTTCTTCATCATCGGCCACGATGGTAATCATTCCTTTACATAGGCCAGGCCCCGGACGTTGGGGAGATGTGGGGGTTTGCCCGATTAATTTGGCTAGTGGGAGATTATTATCGGTAATCAACAATTCTTCCCCCGGTTTGAGATTGTATATCAGTTCGGGCAGTTTGGCTTGAGCTTCTTGGAGAGAGACAATCATAATTTTACGGCAAGCGCGAAGATGAAAGGACTTTCTAGGCCGATAATTTCTCGATTCTAACCGATCGAAGCCCGGAAGGTGTAGGCGAACCGAAAACCTTCTCCATTAAGGACCGGTGTTAAACTGATTAATCATGCTGGTGTCTAGAATTGACCTATGCCGAACTTAACCTTAAGCAACGAACAAGTTATCGACTTATTCAAACAACTCCCCGAAGCATAGCAAGAATGAGCCTTAATAATATGAGCAAAATTTCGATCGAAGTCAGTCCCGAAGCGGCAGAAGTCTATCAATCCGCATCCCCGGAGGAACAAGAACGCGTCCGGGTTCTTGTCGATTTGCTAATTAGAAAGCCAGTTAACAGCGATATCGATTTCTTGAGAAAACTAATGGACGAAATTAGTGATGAGGCGGAAGCTAGAGGATTAACCCCCGAAATTTTAGAATCTTTACTAAATGAGCCTTGAATATTCTTTTATTCTCGATACCAACGTTTTAGTAAGCGCGCTTCTGTCGAAAAACGGCAAAGCTCGTCAGGCATTAGACAAAGCCCAAAATATCGGCAAGCTTTTAATGTCCGAATCTACTTTGTTAGAATTGATCACTGTTTTCAATCGTCCCAAATTCGATAGATATGCCTCCTCAGCAAAAAGGCGGCTATTTATAACGGCGATAGAAAGAACCGCGGAAATTGTCGTGATTCGAGAGAAAATCAAGGTTTGCAGAGATGAGAAAGATAATCAGTATTTAGAACTGGCGATCGATGGTCAAGCTACCTGTATTGTAAGCGGCGATTCTGATCTATTAGTTTTAAATCCATTTCGAGAAATCCCAATTTTAACGATTCAAGAATTTCTAGATCATGACTTTTCCCGTTAGCGATCAGTCCCCCCACCCACGAGCCGGCTAGAGACCCGTGTTAAACTGATTAATCATGCTGGTGTCTAGAAGTGACCTATGCCGAACTTAACCTTAAGCAACGAACAAGTGATCGAATTAGTCAAACAA
>NZ_JADBTF010000190.1:0-8100 GCF_020246295.1 Microcystis sp. M090S1
GCGAAGGTTACATGATATCAGCCAGACTTGGAAACTATCTCATCAAATTAGTCCCCCCATAGAACCCCCTTGAGCCATCTTGCACACTTTTCTCTTTTTGTCAAATTTTATGTTAAGAAAGATGTGACTAATGGATAGCTTGATAAGGGGGGTGTCTGACAACTTTTAACACCTACCTACTTAAGTACCTAAGCAAAATTGATTAACCAATAAGGCCAGGGTTAACTTGTCAAAATTGTACCAAATGTACTTAGCAAAAATGTCGATCAAATTCAATTATAATTAACTTCTTATTCAAAATTTTAGTTAATTATGCGTTACAAACTTTTAGGTAATAGTGGTCTGCGAGTTTCGGAACTATGTCTAGGAACGATGACATTCGGGCAAGATTGGGGTTGGGGAGCGGATAAAGAGGAAAGTCGGGCGGTTTTTCGGGCTTTTGCGGAAGCGGGCGGCAATTTTCTCGATACCGCTAATCTCTACACTAACGGAACCAGTGAAACATTAGTGGGGGAATTTGTCAAGGGCGATCGAGAAAAATGGGTAATCGCCACGAAATATTCTCTCAACACGCGCCCCGGCGATGTCAATGCTTGCGGAAATCATCGAAAAAACCTCTTTCAAGCGGTAGAAGCTAGTTTAAAGCGTTTAGGTACTGATTACATCGATTTACTCTGGCTTCATCTTTGGGACTCTCTCACTCCTATCGAAGAAGTGATGCGCGCTTTCGATGATTTGGTCAGGATGGGAAAAGTGCTTTATATCGGCATTTCTGACAGTCCTGCTTGGATTGTCTCCCAAGGGAACACCCTGGCCACCCTACGGGGATGGACACCCTTTATCGGACTACAAATAGAATATTCTCTCAAGGAACGCACCCCCGAACGGGAATTATTGCCCATGGCCAAAGCATTAAATATCGGGGTGACAGCTTGGAGTCCCCTGGGAGGAGGAGTTTTAACGGGAAAATATAATCAACCCAACCCCGTCGATGGACGTTTAAGCATGACCGACCAACCTTTTCAAATTTTTGATCGCGATTTAAAAATTGCCGAGACTGTCCTAGAGATTGCCAGAGAAATTGAGAAATCACCGGCACAAGTGGCATTAAATTGGCTAAGAAATCGGCCTAACGCCGTAATTCCTATCATTGGCGCTCGAAAATTGTCCCAATTGCAGGATAATTTAGCCTGTGTGGACTTTAACCTGACTGGGGAACAGCTGCAACGACTCGATAATATCAGCGCCATTTCCCTTGGTTTTCCCCACGAACTTTTAGCCAGTCAATTTGTTGGCGATATCCTATTAGGAGGAGTAGCGGCACAATTGGACCGATGATGGAAGTTTTTGTTTATGGAACACTGAAACCTAAGGAGAGTAACTATTCTGCCTACTGTGCGGGAAAAGTGATCAACTCTAAAACCGCCTACACAAAGGGGTATTTATACCATCTTACCGCCCTCGGTTATCCCGGACTGACCGAGGGCGAGGGCTGGGTGAAGGGAATTTTATTGACTTTTAACGCAGATTATGATATTGGGCTTTTGGATGCTTTGGAAGATTATCAACCCGGCAGAGATCCAGAAGAAAACGAGTATCAGCGTCGCAGAATCCCTATTTATAATCTAGAGCGAGAATTGATCGGCGAAGCCTGGGGATATATGATGACACCGGCAAAAATAGCTCTCCATGGCGGTATTTGGCTGCCTTCCGGTTGGTGGACCAGTAGCGATCGAGAATAGGGATGAGGGGGCCGATTCTGTTAAGATATACAAATTAAAAGCTTAATCGTGAAAAAATTATGTATCTACTCCTAGAAGTGGCCAGTGGCAAATTCCCCGTTTATTTTGTGGCAGTTTATGTGGTCGGTTTTCTCGCTGCTGTCACCATCGGTTCGATCGCTTGGTACAATTCTAAACGCCCGGTCGGTTGGGAAGATGCCCAAAGACCCGATATTGTCCCCGAAGTGAAGACAGAGGTGGATTCTGATTCTCAATCCTAGAAAAAGGCAGTGATCAGTTATTTTAGCCGTCAGCTTTTTTCTCCCTTCTCAGCAATCAGGTTGGTTGGGATTGACCCTTGGCTGCGGACAAGGGACTAAAGACCTGACTAGGCGGTTATTTCAGGCATTTCCGCCCTTCCTGCCGAACAGAAACAGATAAATCAACCAAGGTCGATCGCAAATCGCTATGATAGAATATTGGGTCTTTAATTTCCGTCCCCTCCTCCTCTTATGAAACTGCCTGTCGTCGCTATCATCGCTAGGATATTTAGTTGACAAGAGGCTCCGAATACGATAGTATTCAACCATGAAACAACAAATTATCGACTTATTTTCTGGTGCGGGCGGATTGACCACGGGATTTCATTTAGCCGGGTTTGAATCTATCTGTGCAATTGATGTAAATGCGAAAGCATTAGCAACCTATCAACATAATTATCCTAAAACACGCACTTTTCAGGAAGACATCCGCAAAGTTAATCCATCAGAACTGCGCTTATACTTAGGTTTACAAAGAGAAGAATTAACCGCCCTTATCGGGGGTCCACCCTGTCAAGGATTTTCACGAAATATCCCAGCCGGGTATCGCTATCTTAATGATTCTCGCAATCATTTATATAAGTCTTTCTTAGGATTTGTTCAAGAGTTTCGTCCTCTTCATGTAGTCATGGAAAATGTTCCTGAAATTTTGAAAGCTTATGGCGGTATCATCAGAGATGAAATTGTAGCACATTTAGAATCTTGGGGTTATCAAGTAGTTACTACTTCCCTAAACGCCGCTTATTATGGAGTGCCACAAACTCGCTCAAGAGCCTTTTTTTTAGCTAGTCTAGAGCGTTTACCATCCCTTCCCCAAGCAACTCATTCTGGTGATATCAGAAGTGATTATAAAGCTGTAAAATCTTGGACACAGCTTACTTTACTAGAACCAAATATTGCCCCAGTTACTACTGTTAAAGATGCCATTAGTGATTTACCTACTTTAGAAGCAGGACAAGCTTATGATCACGAAATTTATACTAGGGAACCCGAGACCATATATCAACAGAAGATGCGTGAGCAAAGTCAAAAAATTGTTAATCATATTGCCCGTCCTTTAACACCAATTCAAATGTCAAGAGTGCAAATTCTGGCGGAAGGACAAGATGCGAGAGATTTACCTGCTGAATTAGCACCGAAAAAACACTATAGCGGGGCCTATGGTCGACTTTCTTGGGATAAACCAGCAAGAACAATTACAAGGTGGTTTTTTCATCCCGGTTCTGGCAGATTTTTTCATCCGACCCAGAATCGGACAATCACAATTCGTGAAGCAGCAAGATTACATTCTTATCCCGATCATTTTCACTTTTTAGGGACTTATACTGATATGGCCTCTCAAATTGGAGAATCTGTGCCACCACTGTTAGGCAAAGTGGTAGCAGACTCTATGGGACAAAATCTTGAGTATTAGTTTGGGTTTGTAGCGCTGCAAAAATTGTCTCCACATATCGATCTATTGTCAGACGAGTTCTCTCAATTCTCAGACGAATAGCGGCAGCGGGGATTGTTCTGCTTCTAAACAACTGTTTCTGATTTTTGTACCAAACTAACTGAGTTTTGCCAGCGATGCTTCCCTGTAAACCTGCCCCTACTCCCCCAGTTTTTTTATCTATTGCCCATGCCCAAGAAAAAACATTAGGATCAAGAGGATTAAGGGGGTATTCACAGTAAACATATTCATTGCCCTCTCGGTTTTTTAGCAATATTCCCTCATAGCTGTTGATGACATTTTGAGCAGTTTGACTGGAGCGAATCTTCTCGTTCCAGTGTTGAATAATAGCGGTTCCCAGTTGTGCGGGGGAAGATTGCAGATTCAAAGAGGGAACCCCAAGTTGAATGGCTTTTTTGATAATATCTGCTCGTTGAATTACGAACAAAAAGGTATTATCTGTAGTTAAACTATTCAGTTGTAGAGATTTTAGCGACCAACCACTGGCAGTTTTACTGTCCACTGCATCGTAGAGTAGTTTGCTTCTGCCTAGGGCAGGATCGGATAAAGGAATATTCTTGATATAATGAAAAATTGTTTCCCAGCTATAATCCTCGATCGAGCCAATCAATGGTGAGGCAATTGCGGCTAGAATGGCCTGCTTTAGTCTTTTAGTCTCGTCGTTCGTTAACACTTAGGGATTCCTCTACGGAATACAAAAATTCACTCATCCTCAGACCTAAAGCATTAGTAATATGACTAAGCACTCTCACCGATGGACTTTTTAATCCTCGCTCTAGTTGACTGATGTAAGTTCTATGCAGACCTGTTACTTCCGCCAAATACTCTTGCGACCACCCTTTTTCTTGGCGATAACGCTGTAGCTCTCGTCCTAAAATTTGCTCTAGTTGACCAGATTGCATAAGCTGAATTCTAGTCTTTTGTATACCAAAGTTCTACAGACTAAAGTATTCAATGTCTCAGTGCCGAACAGAAACAGATAAATCAACCAAGGTCGATCGCAAATCGCTATGATAGAATATTGGGTCTTTAATTTCCGTCCCCTCCTCCTCTTATGAAACTGCCTGTCGTCGCTATTATCGGTCGTCCCAATGTGGGCAAATCCACCCTCGTCAATCGTATCGCTGGAGATCAACAGGCGATCGTTTTCGATCAACCCGGGATTACCAGAGATCGCACCTATCAACCAGCTTTCTGGTGCGATCGAGATTTTCAAATTGTCGATACAGGGGGGCTAGTTTTTAACGATGACAGCGAATTTCTCCCTTTAATCCGCGAACAGGCTTTAATCGCCCTAGCAGAGGCAAGTGTGGCGATTTTTGTCGTCGATGGGCAAGGGGGAATTACCGCCGGCGATCGAGAAATTGCCGCTTGGTTACGACAGCAAAATGTCCCGATACTTTTGGCCGTCAATAAATGTGAATCGGTGGAACAGGGTATCCTGCAAGCGACGGAATTCTGGGAATTAGCCATCGGTGAACCCTTCCCCATCTCGGCCATTCACGGTTCTGGTACAGGTGAACTACTCGATGCGGTGATTAAATATTTGCCACCTGCGGCGGAAATTCCCGAAAATGAAGAGATTAAAGTGGCAATTATCGGTCGTCCTAACGTGGGTAAATCCAGTCTCCTCAATGCTTTAACCGGACAACAACGGGCGATCGTTAGTCCGATTTCGGGAACCACCAGAGACTCGATCGATACTTTAATTGAACGAGAAGGACAGGTTTATCGGTTAATTGACACCGCCGGCATTCGCCGCAAGAAGAATGTGGACTATGGAGCCGAATTTTTCAGTATTAACCGTGCTTTTAAGGCCATTCGCCGGTCTGACGTGGTGCTATTCGTCATCGATGTGCTAGATGGTGTCACCGAACAGGATTTAAAACTGGCGGGACGAATCATTGAAGAAGGGCGCGCGGTGGTGCTAGTGGTCAATAAATGGGATGCGGTGGAGAAAGACACCTACACCATCAATACTTACACCAAAATGCTCCAAGATCGGCTGTATTTTATGGATTGGGCAGAAATGATCTTTGTCAGCGCCATGACGGGGCAAAGAGTCACCAAAATCCTCGAATTAGTCGATATTGCCGCCGAATCTCACCGTCGTCGCGTCAGTACCTCGGTAATCAACGATGTGATCGAAGATGCGGTTAAATGGCACAATCCCCCCACCACCAGGGGCGGAAAACAGGGGAAACTATACTATGGCACGCAAGTATCGAGTCAACCCCCCACGATCGCCCTTTTCGTTAACGATCCCCAGCGCTTTAATGATAACTATCGCCGTTACATCGAAGGGCAATTCCGGCAACAGTTAGGCTTTAAAGGAACCCCGATCCGCTTAATCTGGCGCGGCAAACCAGCGCGAGAAGTGGAAAAAACAGTTAATAGAGCCACCAAGGTCTAATTTATGGATTTATTGCGAAGTTTGCCCATCGGTCTTTATCTCGATCAACCGATTACCCGACTACATCAACTAGATGCGCGGGTAAAATTTATCTGGTTAATGGCTTTTTTAGCAGCACCTTTATTGGCTAATCCTTGGTGGCGTTTAGCTTTGGTGGGATTGTTAATGTTGTTAACCCTGTTGGCCCCTATTCCTCCCCGCGTCTGGCGGCAACAGATGGGCTGGCTGATATTTTTAGCGATTATCGTCTTTCTGATTACTGCTATCACTCCCGATGGTTTAGGGGTGAGTATTCAACCGCGTTTACCGGATGAAGGGCTGAATTTACCGCCAGCAAGTGATTATCAGTATGTTTTATGGGATAGAGGTCGTTTATTTGTTACCCGACGTTCTTTGGAATTAGCAGTGAGAATTAGTACCTTAGTTTTTACTTTAATTTATAGTACTAATCTCTTTTTGTTGACGACGGCCCCGGAAGAAATTACCGAAGGTTTAGAGAATTTAATGAGTCCTTTACGGCGATTTAATGTGCCGGTGACGGAAATTTCTCTGACTCTGACCCTCTCTTTGCGCTTTATTCCCCTGGTTTTAGAAGAAGTGCAAAATCTAGCTAGGGCAGTGAGAACTAGGGCGATCGATTGGCAAAAATTAGGGATTAAAAAGAGTTTAAACGTCTGGTTAACAGTAGTGGAAAAATTACTAGATAATTTGCTTTTGCGCGCCGAACAAATAGCGATCGCTATGGAGGTTCGCGGTTTTACCAGTCCCAATCAGCATCAAGTACGCTGGCACGAATTAAAGTTAAGATGGGCTGATTTGATCGCTTTATTTTTGTTAATTCCCTTTTGGGCAGCCCGATTAGTTTGGGGGGGTTTATAGCAGTTATCAGTTATCAGTTATCAGTTATCAGATTTGAGTTTTAAGTGTGCAGTATTAAATAGAAGTTTCCTACTGTCTTTGCACTGATTACTGATTACTGTTTACTGATTACTGTTTACTGTTCACAGCAAAAAACTCCCCACACCCTACACCCAGCCTAGACTTTAACTGCGTTGTCACCCCTTCAGGGTGCGGATGTTGACGGCAATGTTGTGGAATTTATAACCGAGGAACCCTTCGCGCCTCCGGGAGGAGTAGTAATTATCCCTCTGTGCTGCCCCAGGAGAGTCCTTCCACAGAATCAATGCCACTGGCTGCTTGCCACACTAAGGGACCTGCGTAGGAATAATATCCCAGCCAGACAGTCGCTCTGTAGAAGAATCAGACAAGCCATAAATGGTACATTATCAAAGCGCAAGTCCCTAAATGGTTACATACGCTACATAATCTGTTACCATTTAGATGCGGCGATTCTTCTGTCCGTTTTGTACCGATAACTCCTTATTGGATAAGCGTTTCCACTGAGAAGATGTACCAAACTGAGCCTGAATCTGCCGTATGTATGGAATTGTTGATTGGGAATCTTTATTATGGCATTGCAGGAAGGCACTTACATCTGGGAATACGGCGACACCACCCAGGCTCTCTGGTTCACCGCTTCTTACAACACGGTCACAAATCAGTGGACTGTTGATATGAAGAAGGGGTCGATGGACCTCAATGCGTTGTGGTGGTCGAATGGCGATAGCAACGCGGATGGCACTATCAAGTTGTTATCAAAGGATAACAGTCTCAATATGAATGGGACTGGTATCGTCTGGGATGGATACGACAAGATTTCCGATACGGGGTTAACGGGAAAGGAGCATAATGGCAGCAATCTTCTGACTGCGGGTAATACCTACACTTACAGCTACAGCAAGGATCAAGGGGTAGAGATTGAATCGTTATTGGCTCAGGGTGTTGTCACCCTTGGTGTCAGAGCCACAAGCGTCAACGGCACCGACGGTATCAAGGCGGTAGATGGACAATATGTTTTCGTTCCCTACGATACAACTCCACCTACAGTGACAGTCAATATCGTTGATACTTCCCTGAACGACGGCGATAACAATTCTCTCGTCACCTTTGAGTTCAGCGAAGATGTGAATGGCTTCACAGCCGGTGATGTGAGCGTCAGCGGTGGAACCCTGAGCGACTTCACCCAAGTGGATGGCAACAGCTATACGGCCATCTTCACGGCCGACGATGCGGTGGAAACCACCGGCTCGGTGTCCGTGGCAGCCGATAGCTACACCGATATTGCCGGTAACA
>NZ_JADBTF010000191.1:0-4944 GCF_020246295.1 Microcystis sp. M090S1
CCATCAACATTCTTAAAAAAGGGTTGAAATATTTGGGAAATCATCTCAACGGTACTGTTGGGCAAACAGAAACCGACCCAAACGCCTTGGGAGAGTCCGACCTCTGGATTTTCAGTGGAGACATTGAGAATCTAAGCTGTCTCGTTGAACAAGGAATTTCCGATAGTGATAGGTCAAGAATCCCCCGTCACAGCGTAGCTTGACGGTGGGAGTATGTCAATTCTAGATAGTCGGACAGAAAAATATTAAAGATTATGGTGAAATTTTGGCAGGGATTAACGGTATTTTTAATTTCTTGTTTATTGCTGATTTCCCTAACTGCTTGTGGTAATCAAGTTAGACGCAATCAAGTGGTCATATCGGTATTAAGTGACCCAAAAACCTTTAATGCTGTTTTATCGGCCGAATCCCCGAATATTTTTGGTTTAACCTACGAAGGACTATTAACAGAAAATCCCATTACTGGCAAAAAAGAACCGGTCTTAGCAGAATCTTGGACAATTTCCGATGATAATTTGAGCATTATTTTTACTATGAGAGAGGGTTTAAAATGGTCAGATGGTCAACCCTTAACCGTTGATGACGTGGTTTTTACCTATAAAGATTTATATCTAAATCCTGATATTCCCAACAACTACCGCGATAGTTTAAGAATAGGATTAAAAAAAGAATTTCCAGTTATCACTAAACTAGATAATCGCAGAATCGAATTTAAACTACCCGAACCTTTTGCTCCTTTTTTAGATGCTGTCAGTTCACCGATTTTACCTAAACACGCTTTAGAAAAAACTATTCAGAAAAAAAGCCCCGATGGTAGGTTAGAATTTCTCTCCACTTGGGGGTTAGATACTCCTCCCGATAAAATTGTTTTTAATGGTGCTTATAAACTAAAAGAATATATAACGGGACAAAGGATTATTTTTGAAAATAACCCTTCCTATTGGAAAAAAGATGCCCAGGGACAACAATTACCTCATATAACTTCGGTAATTTGGGCAATTGTTGAATCTCAGGATACAACTTTACTGCAATTTCGTTCTGGAAGTTTAGATTCTATTGGGGTAACTCCCGAATTTTTCTCCCTCTTAAAAACTGAAGAAGAAAGAGGAAATTTCACTATTTTTAATGGTGGACCTGCCTACGGAACCCAATTTATCGGTTTTAATCTCAATCAAGGAAAACGCGACGGAAAACCCCTAGTAGATCCGATTAAATCCCGTTGGTTTAATAACTTAAATTTCCGCCAAGCTATTGCCTACGGCATTAATCGTCAAAGAATGATTGATGATATCTATCGAGGATTGGGACAAGAACAAAACTCTTTTATTTCTATTCAATCGCCTTTTTACGATAAAACCCTGAAAGGTTACGATTACAATCCCGAAAAAGCCAAAGAATTATTATTAGAGGCGGGATTTAAGTATAATAGTGATAATCTGCTAGTCGATATCGATAATAATCCCGTTAGATTTAACCTGATTACTAATGCAGGAAATAAAATCCGGGAAGCTATTGGGGCGCAAATTAAAAATGATTTAGCCGCAATAGGAATTCAAGTGGATTTTCAAGCGATCGCTTTTAGCAATTTAGTTGATAAACTGAGTAATAGTCTAGATTGGGAAGCACATATTTTAGGTTTTACTGGTGATAACGAACCCCACGCCCCCAATATTTGGTATGTAGATGGAAATCTCCACGCTTTTAACCAACAACCTCAACCCGGCAGCCCGCCAATTCAAGGCTGGCAAGCGGCGGATTGGGAGAAAAAAATCGCCGATTTATACGTCAAAGGTTCCCAAGAATTAGACTTTGAGAAGCGCAAAGTTATCTATAATGAAATTCAACAACTTCAACAGGAATACGTCCCGTTTATTTATCTAGTTAATCCCCTCGCTTTGGGGGCTGTGCGTAACTGCTTTGAAGGAATACAATTCTCCGCCTTGGGTGGAGCATTCTGGAATCTAGAAGAATTAAAGAAAACCTGTGGAGGTGTTTAATGACTCATTTTGGTTTACTCTGTCCTACAACTTCTGGACATATTTATTCTCTCCTACCTTTAGGAAAAGAATTACAAAAACGCGGTCATAAAGTTACCTGTTTTTTAACTCTTGATGGTGAAGAAATGGTGCAAGCAGCCGGGTTAGATTTTCAGGCAATTGCACCCGACCAATATCCGAAAGGCACATCAGCCAAAAATTTAGCCGAAATTGGTCAATTACGGGGAACAGCCGCCGTCCGACGCACGGTAGAATTAGTAACTGATTCTACAGCGACCCTCTTTGAAACTATCCCTCAAGAGATGCGTCGCTTGGGAATTGATGCCCTAATTGTCGATCAAGTCTCCGCCTCAGGGGGTACAATCGCAGAAAAATTGGCTATTCCCTTTATCAGTTTTTGTTCGGCATTGGTTTTAAATCGCGATCCGCTTATTCCGCCCTTTATGACCATTTGGGACTATAATCCCTCATTTATCGGGGTTATTCGCAATAAACTTGGCTATAAACTCCTTGACTCTCTGACTCGTCCTCTGAATGAGTTAATCAACCGGCAGCGTCAAGAATGGGGGTTAATTCCCTATCAAAACATCAATCAACGCTATTCACCCATCGCCCAAATTAGCCAACAACCTGCCGAATTCGAGTTTCCTCGGCCAAATTTACCCGCTCACTTTCACTTTACCGGCCCCTTTCACGATTCCTCCACCAGAAAAACGATTCCTTTTCCCTACGAAAAATTAACCGGACAACCCTTGATTTATGCTTCCCTCGGTACAATTCAAACTCGCCTACAATCGACCTTTAATGCGATCGCCGAAGCCTGTGCCGATTTGCCGGTACAATTAGTTTTATCCTTGGGCAACACCGACTCTAACATTCAAATAACGACAAAAAACGCCCTAGTTGTTCCCTACGCTCCCCAATTAGAGCTTTTAACCAGAGCCTCTCTTACTATCACCCACGCAGGCTTAAATACTACCCTAGAATCCCTAGCGCAAGCTGTACCGATGGTGGCCATTCCCATCGCTAACGACCAACCGGGGGTATCTGCTCGGATAAAATGGTCGGGGACAGGGGAAGTGATTCCGATTTCCCATCTAGAAGCTCCCCGTTTACGAGGAGCCATTGAAAAGGTGTTATCCGTCCCCAGTTACCGAGAAAATGCCCTGAAAATGCAAAAAGCACTACAGAAGACCGGAGGAGTGAAAATGGCCGCCGATATCGTCGAAAAAGCCATTTCTACCGGCCAACCCGTCCTATCGGTATAATAGCTAGGGTCTGCTGAAAAAGTTTTTCCTGCGGACAGGATGTCGGGTGTCGGGTTTTAAAAACGTTATCGAAAACAATTGACAAAAATCGCCCTTTATAACCCCGTCCATGGACTAACACAAACCGAAGAACTATAAAGATTAGATTGAACATTTCTGTGATTTCTGTCTAACAGCAATGGTCAGCGGTGATGAATGAACTAGAACATCGCCGCTTCATCGTGTTAGCTGGCTTGTGCTTAGAGTGTAAGTTTGCGGAGAAATCATGCGTATAGTAACTGATTATTAATACTATCAACAGTTAAGGTGTTGACTAAAACACCAACCCGTTGCACGACCTCGTAGGCAGTTTTCTGAGGGACAACAATAATTCCACAATGTTCTCTGCCTTCCTCTATGAATTGAAGATGTAATCGTTCAAAATCAACTCGGTTGTGGGTTACAAGACATCTACCTAAAGAAGCTGCAAATTCTAATTGTTCGCTGTCAGTTTTGCCCAAAGTTGACTGCTCAGGAACAGTGGTGACATCTAAACCACGAGAACGCAGAAGTGTTGCAACTAACGCCGACATATCTTCGTCCATGTAAAGCGAAGCAAATATGCTCATAGCTTACCCAAAGCTGCCTTTACAGAAGGATGCACCAACTCATCGGGGACTTGGTTACGTTCAATGTACTCGTTAATTTCTGCTTGATGATCCAAATAAAAACTCAAGGCATCGAACACTTGTGCTAAGGTCAAATGAGGTAAATGAGTTGGAATTTCCTCTGGCATCACACCTAATCGCCACAGACCTACGATTGCGCGAATAGATGTGCGAGTGCCTTCAATAATTGGCTCTCCACCTAAAATCTCATTGTTTCTGGTGACATAACGTGAAAGAGTGATAATCGTCATGGAATTAGGTCTCTTAGGGAAATCGCTGATTCTATTTTAGTCAGGGACAGACATGACTTGATCATGGCATCTAGTCGCTAGAGGCATCGTCGGCTAGATGTTTTTTCGGCAACTTAACCTAAGACTGGCTCTAATAGTTTGACTAGAGAAAAAAGAGGTGCGTTACATTTCATTAACTACCAGAGCGGCGTACTGCTACGCAGTGCCTTCGGCATCGCACTGACACAAACCGAAGAACCATAAAGATTAGATTGAACATTTCTGGGATTTCTCTCCAACGGCAAAGTTAGCCTGCTTTTGGGGCAGGGATTAGCGCAAAGGTGGTGTTATACTCAGACAAAGTGCAGAAAGTCAAAATCCGTAACTTTCTTGAATCCATGCTGACAACTACTCAATTTGCGCCCCTGCTAAAGCAATTGTCTTACTCCGATAAGCTCTTATTACTTAACTTTCTTGTAGCCGAGTTGCTCAAGGATTCTGGTATTGTACCGATGTCTATTGAAGATGATCTCCCTAGACAAGGTTTACATGACTCTTTTGAGGCTGCCGCCATTCTTGCTCAAGCATTAAAAGAGAAACAAGAATTGACTCATGGCTAATAAGGTAAGATTTGCTTTCACCGAGGTAGATTCTAGTCTTGGGGCATTAAGTGCGCTTCCTTATTTACCTATAATGTCGGCTTGAAGGAACCCTCGGTTTCACCTCGGAGATGAAAAGTTCCGCCAGCATAGAACAGCGAAGCACGACTAAGAATAACTCTAATCTATAGTTGCCAATTTAA
>NZ_JADBTF010000192.1:0-2625 GCF_020246295.1 Microcystis sp. M090S1
AGTAGTGCGAAACGTTTAGGCATGAAATAGGGAACCAAATGCCCGAAATAACCGCCTAGTAAGGTCTTCAGTCCCCTGACTGAATCTAACAGGTCAACCCAGACCAGCCTTATAACTGTTTATATGTCCCGACGTTTAGTATCAACACGATACCAAACTAGGCAAAGGGACTCAAGGTCAATACACTTTGTAACAATTATTCACAAATTGTTACAAAGGTGAGAGTAACGGCGATAGCCACCCCCAGATTCAGAAATCACAACTCTGGGACTGAAGCGGGGAGCGGAAGGCTCCGAGGTGTAACCTAACACCAGAATCGAGACCACTGCCAACCATCCATGATTAGGTGTGAACCGAATGTCCGACCTGAACCATCGTAATTAGCTAGTAGTGAAATAGGTTGACACACTGCGTTCAAAAGAACAAGGGGAAAAGTAAGGAATTTACTAACTCACTTACATAGACCTTTAAAAGTACCCCGATGGATAGGACAAATCTAAAGATGGAATGCCCATATAAACGGAACGTGATAAGCCCTTTCAGGCTCTGAGTATCGGTCGAAATACCCAGTAGTGACAAGTGTAAGCGCAAGCCTTCAGGGGTGTGAGATGTAACCAAAAGCCAACGCCTGACGGTAATAGTCAGGATATGCTAACAGGTTACGGTTTGATTGTAAGGATAGAGTCTAGTAGGAGTCTATATGACGAAATCGAGAGAAGGTAAAGGGTTCGGGAAACCGAAAACCACTAAGACTACGAATGTATGGAAAGCTATCAACTGGGGTAAAATCCAAAGATATGTTTTCAAGCTCCAAAAGAGAATATACCAAGCGGCTAAATCGGGACAGAATGCAAAGGTTAGAAGGTGGCAACGTCTATTGGTGAAATCATACTATGCCCGTCTATTAGCAGTTCGCAAAGTAACCCAAGATAATCAAGGAAAGAAAACAGCAGGAGTCGATGGAGTGATAGCAATATCCCCAGAGCAAAGGCTAAATCTAACCGAAGAAATCAAGGGAACACTTAAAGCAAAACCGTTAAGAAGAGTATGGATTCCTAAACCAGGTAGGGATGAAAAACGTCCACTAGGAATACCAACCATCAAAGACAGAGCTAGACAAGCGTTGATTAAATCGGCACTCGAACCAGAATGGGAGTCAAAAATGGAAGAAACCAGCTACGGTTTTCGACCCGGAAGGTCTGCCCATGATGCAATATCGAGGATATACCTTAGCATCAATAAAAGTAGCTACTTCGTATTAGATGCTGATATTGCCAAGTGTTTTGACCGAATTAATCACAACTTCCTACTGTCAAAAATTCATTGTCCCAGTGCCTTGAAAAGAGACATTAAACAATGGCTCAAAGCAGGAGTCTTGGATAACGGCGTATTTGAAGAAACAGAAACAGGGACACCACAAGGAGGGGTAATAAGTCCACTACTTGCTAACATCGCACTGGATGGAATGGCAAGATTAATCGAAACACTATTCCCCAAAAAGGGTAGTAAAACTCAAGCTGTTCTAATAAGATACGCCGATGATTTTGTAGTAATTTCACCATCACTCGAAATCATTGAACAGTGCCAAACTGCCATATCCGAATGGTTAAAACCGATAGGACTAGAACTCAAACCAGAAAAAACCAGAGTGTGTCATACACTCAACCCCATTGAGTACAATGGGAAAACTGAAGAACCCGGTTTTGATTTTCTAGGATTCAATATCAGACAATATCCAACAGGAAAGTACAAATCTGGGAAAACAGGAGGGAGAGGAAGCCAATTAATTGGTCACAAAACCCACATCAAACCCAACCAAAAAGCAGTTAAAGCCCACACAGAAGCGATTAAAGGTGTAATTAAAAAATATAAAAAAGCACCTCAATCAGCCCTGATTAATCAACTAAACCCAATCATTAGAGGTTGGGCTAATTACTACTCAGGAGTAGTATCTGTGGATACCTTCAATAAACTAGACAATACAATCTGGTTAATGTTAAGGGCATGGACAGTATCAAGATGCGGTAAAGCGAACCACGAAAAGCTGAGAAACTACTTTAGACCGGGTACAGTTAAACTCAGCAATGGGAAAGAAAGGCAAGAATCTTGGTTATTTAAGACCAAAGATGGTCTTCATTTATGGCAACATAATTGGACACCAATTGTCAGACATACCCTAGTACGCCCCGAAGCTTCACCTTACGACGGAAATTGGACTTACTGGGCGACCAGACGAGGACAAGCAATCGACACACCGACAAGAGTAGCTAAACTACTTAAGAAGCAACAAGGCAAGTGTAGCCGATGTGGGCAGTATTTCACCCCATCGGATTTAATTGAAGTTGACCACATTCACCCTCTCAGCTTAGGCGGAAAGGATGAATATAAAAACCTTCAATTACTACACCGCCACTGTCACGATGATAAATCGGCATCTGATGGAAGCCTAAAATCATCTGGTTTGACATCAACAGTCAACCTAGATAATACAAGGTTAACCAAAGGAAGTCAAGCTGTATCCTTAACAAGGGAACAGTCAAACCAGGAGCCGTGTGAGGTGAAAGTCTCACGCACGGTTCTGAATGGGAGGGGAGGTCGGTGACGACCTTCTCGACCCCTAATAAT
>NZ_JADBTF010000193.1:0-10931 GCF_020246295.1 Microcystis sp. M090S1
GAAGATGCAGGGGTTTTGAGCGATTCTAGCAGATTTAAGTGCATTTGGGAAGCTCTCAATCAAGCTAAAAGCCCTTTCCTGTAAGGTTTTTAGCTTTATTCAGCAGACCCTACTTACTAATTTTGACTATCTCTTGCTTTACTACCACCCACAAACATCTAAAATTTGTCTTCAAGTGTCCCATTCTTCCATTTAGGTAAAAGTTAACTATGAGTGCGAAATTTTGCCTATTAATCTCCTCAAAAGTCTTGCGAATTGAAAAGCATTTTGGGCAAAAGCTAGATTCATGGCTGGCTGAAGCTGAGGCGGCAAATATTTCTAATTGCGGTTTGTCTAATTATGCTCTATATAGCTTGTCAGAATTTGAGAAACGTCCAGATGTTAATTTGAATTTGCCAGATAATATCGGCGATCGCTATCATGTAATAGATTGGGGATTTTATTTTATGTCTGATGCTATCCTGAGAGATTTTTTATCTTGGCTGGCACAAATATATGTTTATGGAGAAGTGGGAGTATTGAAATATTGGTCTGATGAACTTAGACGGTTTCCCCCAATTAAAATTAGTAAGATTCAGCAGTATATTTCTCATTTTTCTATGAAGAATTTACCGCTAGATGAACTCTGTTTTTTTTTATTAGGAGAAATCAATGAAACTAGCTAACTTATTTCCTTTAAGCAAGGAACAAAGACAGACACTCATTCGTAATTATCAAATTCTCCGACAAGAAGTCGATAAGATTGGTAAAGAGTATGAACAAAAATCTTATGAAGAACTGTTCAGCAAAAATGAACCAACAATTTTAACGGTAACAACGGATGCGGGTTTCAAACTAACCTTCGTTGCGGAAGCTTACCATTTACAAAAAAATGGGACAATCTGCTTTTGTATTGATGCTGATGGTTTACCAACCCTATTTTGCATCAAGCCATCCTACAATTTCTACAAACGTTCTGATGACTCGGTGTATTACTAAATTAATCCTTTTCTTTCCCAGATGAACAGCTTATATTATATCTGGTTAAATAACCGTGATATTGTCAAGGCGCAATCCTAGCACCCTTTACATCTGCCATGCTTCCCACAGCAGCCAATTGATTTATTCAGCAAACCCTAATTAGGGTTTGCGGCCAAAAGTAGGCGCGAAGCATTCGGATAGAAAATCTCTGGTTTCACCGATAGGTTATTGCCCGAATTCATCGCCCCTACAGGACGCGGGCCGATGAAGACGCAAGGTTTTGAAGCACGATTCTCTCAAAATCTTGCACCTGTTTCGCGAGAAAAGCCACAAAACCTCTACCTTGCCTACATTTCACATTTATTCAGCAAACCCTAATTATGGATG
The DNA here is from genome assembly GCF_020246295.1 of Microcystis sp. M090S1. Classification (NCBI taxonomy): domain Bacteria; kingdom Bacillati; phylum Cyanobacteriota; class Cyanophyceae; order Chroococcales; family Microcystaceae; genus Microcystis; species Microcystis sp. M090S1. The sequence goes on from NZ_JADBTF010000193.1 coordinate 1,348, forward strand.
CTTTTGCCGATAACCTGTACTGCACTGAAACTGATTAGGGGAAATTTTATTACAAATGCTCAAGCTTGTTCTTTTGCAACTCTAGCGCTTGCCACCCTCCCATACTTTTTAAACAGGATTTCGTCTGACTGCTGATTCCTGATTCCTGATGGCTGTTCCCTGAATCATCCCGCAGTTTTATATTTTCTTTAGACATGGACTGTCCTAAAACCTGCTCAGAGCGGCCAAAAGTCAGAAAATAGAAATAAAGGTGCGATTGGAGAACTCGAGCAGCGATCGCAACCGTCAGCCGCCATTGGAGAAAGATAAAGTTATGGCAGATAACTACAGAAGTCGCATTGTTACCCAAGGTACCCAACGCAGTCCTAATCGGGCCATGTTAAGAGCGGTAGGTTTTGGGGATGAGGACTTTAGCAAACCCATCATCGGCATCGCTAACGGATTTAGCACCATTACCCCCTGTAACATGGGAATTAATGATTTAGCAATGCGTGCCGAAGCAGCCACCAGATTAGCGGGGGGAATGCCGCAACTTTTCGGGACTATCACCATTAGTGACGGGATTTCCATGGGAACAGAAGGGATGAAATATTCTCTCGTTTCTAGGGAAGTAATCGCCGATTCCATTGAAACCGTCTGTAATGGTCAAAGTCTCGATGGAGTCCTCGCTATCGGGGGTTGTGACAAAAATATGCCGGGGGCAATGATTGCCATGGCCCGGATGAATATTCCCGCTATTTTCGTCTATGGTGGCACAATTAAACCGGGACGGTACAAAGATTGCGATTTAACCGTGGTCAGTTCCTTTGAAGCCGTAGGACAGTACAGCGCCGGTAAAATCAGTGAAGAAGACCTCATCGGAATCGAACGCAACGCTTGCCCCGGTGCTGGTTCCTGTGGTGGAATGTTTACCGCTAATACCATGTCTTCCATTTTTGAAGCCATGGGGATGAGTTTACCCTATTCCTCGACCATGGCCGCCGAAGATGCAGAAAAAGCCGATAGTACCGAAGAATCGGCCAAGGTTTTAGTCGAGGCGGTTAGAAAACAGATTCTACCTAGCCAAATTTTGACCCGTAAAGCCTTTGAAAACGCTATTTCGGTAATTATGGCGGTGGGAGGTTCCACTAACGCTGTGCTGCACCTTTTAGCCATTTCCCGCACCATCGGGGTAGAATTATCGATCGATGATTTTGAAACCATCCGCCAGCGTGTACCAGTTATCTGCGATCTTAAACCCTCCGGGCGTTACGTTACCGTGGATCTGCATAAAGCCGGCGGTATTCCCCAAGTGATGAAAATTCTCCTGGTTAATGGTTTACTGCACGGGGATGCCCTAACCATTAGCGGTCAGACTATCGCCGAGATTTTAGCCGATATTCCCGACCAACCGCCCTCAGGCCAAGATGTTATCCGTCCTTTTAGCAATCCTGTCTATAAAGAGGGTCATTTAGCCATTTTAAAAGGAAATCTGGCCACAGAGGGGGCCGTGGCCAAAATTAGCGGCGTGAAAACTCCGGTAATCACCGGGCCCGCCAGGGTGTTTGAGTCGGAAGAAACCTGTTTAGAGGCAATTTTAGCCGGAAAAATTAAAGCCGGGGATGTGGTGGTTGTCCGTTACGAGGGACCAGTAGGCGGACCGGGTATGCGGGAAATGTTAGCCCCCACTTCGGCAATTATCGGCGCCGGTTTAGGGGATTCCGTGGGATTAATTACCGATGGTCGTTTTTCCGGGGGAACCTATGGCATGGTAGTTGGTCACGTCGCTCCAGAAGCGGCGGTGGGTGGTACAATTGCCCTAGTAGAGGAAGGGGATCAAATCACTATTGATGCTCGTCAGCGTCTCTTGAGTTTAAATGTATCGGAGGAAGAATTAACCCGTCGTCGTAACCATTGGCAACCGCGCCCCCCACGCTATAAAACGGGAATTCTCGGCAAATTCGCCAAGTTAGTCTCTTCTAGCAGTCTCGGCGCTTTAACGGATCTGAATCTGTTCTAAAAGTATAACTAGGAATGGCGATCAATTGCGATCGCCATTTCCCCCACTGCCCACCGAACACCCCCACTGATAACTGATAACTGATAAGACTGACGGCTCTAATTAGGGTTTGCGGCAAAAAGTAGGGGCGAAGCATTCGGATAGAAAATCTACGGTTTCACCGATAGGTTATTGCCCGAATGCTTCGCCCCTACAGGACGCGGGCCGATGAAGACACAAGGTTTTGAAGCATGATTCTCTCAAAATCTGGCACCTGTTTCGCTCGTAAAGCCACAAAACCCTTACCTGGCCTACATTTCACATTTATTCAGCCAGCCCTAATTAATGCTCATTCTTAATTCTCCTGCCTCCTGACGACCGACTCCTGCCTCCGTTAAAGATTAATAACTATGACCTATCTACTCACTGTCTATCGAGCGCTCGAATGCCGTCCAGATACCTATCGGGACTGGTATGACCAAGGCAATATTTTAAAAGAAAGAATGGACTATTTTGGAGCCTTAATCAGCTACGAAAAAGCCTTAGAATATTATCCAGATGATTATTGGGCATGGTACAAAAGGGGTATGATACTAGAAGACTTGGGAATGTATGAAGAAGCGGCTCAAAGTTATGCTAACGCCGCACAGGTAAAGGATGATAACTATTGGGCTTGGTACGATCAAGGTTGTGTTTATCTACAGGAATTAAAGGACTACCAAAAAGCGATCGCTTGTTTTCAACGGGCCCTAAGTCATAGTCCGGGGGACTATTGGGCGGCCTACCGGCAAGGGGAGGCCTATCGATTGCTGAAAAATTACGAACGCGCTATCACTTCCTATGATCTGGCCCTAGGGGCGCGACCCCGGGATTATTGGGCCTGGTATCGTCGCGGCGACGCTTTCCGGGATTGGGGCAATCCCCAAGAGGCTTTATTTAATTATCGTACCGCCCTCGATATCCGACCGCAAGATTACTGGTCCTGGTATCAACAGGGTGTGATCTTACAAGCATTACAGCGTTTACCAGAAGCGATCGCCTGTTATGAAGAATCGTTAAAAATTGATCGAGATGATCGCTATGCGTGGTATAATGCCGCCTGCTGTTATGCTGCCCTCGGTCAACAAGAAAAAGCGATCGACTGTTTACGGGAAGCCATGGACATAGAACCGGATATATGTGGCGAATTAGTGCGTAATAACTTTGTTTTCGATGGTTTAAGGCAAAATGAAACCTTTAATGACCTCTTGAGTTGCTATTCCCCCAGCTAAAGTCTTTTTGCAGCACCTAGGGTTTGCTGAAAGGGTTTGTCCTGGGTTGTGTGGGATTTTAGGCATTTTCAGGGAAAAGTGCCTAAAATTTCCCCCTGATCACTTCAATATCTGGCACTTTTTTGATGGCAAAAAAGCCTAAAAATATTAGCCAACAAGGTTTTTAGATTCATTTAGCCGGTTTGGATTAGCTACAATTGCAATTAGAGACAAATTATTGAGAATCTTATGCGAGAACTAGACAGAGACAAAACCATCGAACAACTGAACGAAATCATGGAATTTGAACTAGCGGGAGTTGTCCGTTACACCCACTATTCCCTGATGGTGACAGGTCCCCATCGTATCCCCATCGTCCAATTTTTCCAGACTCAGGCCACGGAGTCCCTCACCCACGCGCAACAAGTTGGGGAAATTCTCACCGGTTTAGAAGGTCATCCTAGCTTAAAAATTGCCCCAATCGAGGAAAGCTATGAACACAATATCAAAGCAATCTTGAGTGAGAGCCTCAATCATGAGAAAAAATCCCTTGATTTGTACAAAGCACTCCTAGAAACCGTCGAAGATGCCAGTATTTACCTGGAAGAATTCGCTCGCGGTATGATCGGACAAGAAGAATTACACAATCTGGAAATTCGCAAGATGCTGCGGGATTTTGCTTAAGCTAGGATCAAAGCTAGAGTTTATTGACTAGCTTATGAATCTTAGTTCCGCTTTACCCACTTTTATTATCACTCTCCGGGAAGGTTTCGAGGCCGCTTTAGTGGTGGGAATTGTCCTCGCTTGTTTACAAAAATCGGGTCGATCGCAACTTAACTCATGGGTGTATCGTGGTATTGGTGCGGGAGTGGTCGCTAGTGTTTTGGTCGGTATTTTGCTAGGGGGAATCCTTTTGCAAGTGGATGCCTCTCCTAGTCCATTCGTACCAATGCTCAAGGAATTACTGGCCGCTACTTTTGGACTGATTGCCGTTTTGATGTTGAGTTGGATGTTAATTTGGATGACTCAACAGGCCAAATCTTTGAAATCTGAGGTAGAAAGTGCGGTAAAAGCGGGGTTAAAATCGGAAAATGGGGCAGGAAAAGCGATTTTTCTGCTCGTTTTTATCGCTGTCTTGCGGGAGGGATTTGAAACAGTTCTCTTTATCTTGGCCCAATTCCAAAAAGATTGGCAGATACAAACTCTCGGCGCGATAGCGGGGTTAAGTGTGGCGACTTTGTTGGGAATTCTCCTATTTGCAGGGGGAGTAAAAATTAATATCCGTCTCTTTTTCCAAATTATGGGGACTTTCCTACTCTTAATCGTTGCGGGATTACTCATCGGTGTTTTGAAACATATCGACGCAGGAATCAGTCTTTTAAGTGAAATTGACCCTTTTTATCGCCATTTCTGTCCTTCTCTCCCCTCCTCCTGTCTTCTCGGTTTTCAAGTTTGGGACGGTTCCCAAATTTTGAGCGATCGCACTTTCCCCGGACTCCTCCTCAAATCCCTGTTTGGTTATCGTCAAAACCTCTATATCAGTCAAATTGTTGCCTATATCCTCTTTTTACTGCTTATCGGTGGCCTCTATTTCCAAAGCTTACGACAACGTCCTCAAACAGTGACCAGTAAACAGTAAACAGTAATCAGTGATCAGTAAACAGTAAACAGTAAAAAGACAGCAGGAAACTTCTATTTAATACTGCTCACTTAACACATACTGCTCACTTAAAACTCAAATCTGATAACTTACCCACTGATAACTGATAACTGATAACTGATAACTGATAACTGATTATGACTACTTGGCAATGTGACGGTATCCCTAAAGATGGTAAAACTTATCCGCAAGCGATTGCGGGAGGTCATGAACCCTGCGACAATACTACTCCTGATTGTCCTATCTGTGGCCTGCCTAGGGAAGCGATGGATCCCGTAACAACGACGGTTAAAACCACGGTTGTGGTGTCCCCGGGGGGTACAACTAGAGTCGGCCAAAAATCGAACTGGTTACTTCCCTTCGCTTTGATAATTACCGCTTTAACCGCAGGTTTAGGGGGTTGGAGTCTATTGCAAATGCTGATTCCCAAACCCGATACTTCCCCAGTCGTCCAAGAAAAAACCCCAGACAAGCAACCCAAGGCAACTTTGGTGAGTAATACGGCTAAAAATCCCGATTTATTTAGCCAAGGTGAGAAAATACTGCTTAATTCCACTCCTAACAAAGAAAAAGGCGCAGCGGCCTTTAAAAAGGAAGATTGGGCAAATGCGATCGCATCTTACCAACTAGCAGCCACTCCCCAAGCAAACGATCCGGAAGGCAAAATCTATTACAATAACGCCAAAGCTAGACAAAAAGGTAATCAAAATACTATAGCCGTTGTTGTCCCCATCGCTAACGACCCCAACAGCGCCAAGGAAATTCTCCGAGGTGTGGCAAGGTATCAAGAGGAGTTTAATAATTCTAATCCGGGTAATCCTTTGGAAATAGTCATCGCTAATGATGGTGGTGGGTTACAATCAAAAGCGATCGCTGATGATCTGATTCAATCCGGTCAAGTTTTGGCAGTTATGGGCCACGGAATCGATCCTTTTAGTCAAAAAGCGATTGAAAGTTACGAAAAAGAAGGATTAGCGATTCTCTCTCCCCTGACTACCAGTGTTAGTCAAACGGGAAAATTAACCCTGAAAACTATTCCCCTTAAGGATAAATCTCAGGAAGTTTTAGGCAGTTATCTGGAAGCGGTGGCCAAAACTTTGGCTAATTATGCTAGTAAGCAAGAGAATTCTCCCTCAGTGGTTCTGTTTTATAATTCCGATAGTCCCTATAGTCAAAAATTAAGGGATTCCTTTGCTAAAGCAATAAAGGAACCGGGAGGCAAGATAGTTAAGGAAATAGACACAACCAAAGCCAATTTTAACGCTAAAACCGCCATAGATCAGGCAAGACAAGCCGGCGCTAAGGTGGTATTTTTGGCCCTGAGTAAAGACGGCGATCGCATAGATCAAGCCGTGGCTATTGCCCAAGAATCGTCAGGAATGCTCTTATTAGGCGGAAATGAACTTTATACACCCGATATCCTTATTCAAGGAGCGGATAGCATCGACGGATTAGTTCTAGCAGTACCTTGGAGTTTCCAAGCAACGGATCCTTTTGCTAAAGATGCGCTGAAAAGTTGGCGCGGTCGCGTCAGTTGGCGTACTGCTACCGCCTACGATACCATGAAAGTATTAGGGGAAGCGATCGCTAAAAGTTCTGACCGTGCTACTGTAGTCGAAACTTTAAATCGAGGAATCACCTTGCAGGGAAGCACCACGGATTTTAAGATTTTTAATCAAGTTCCCCTGGTGCGTGCTAATCGCGGCAATGAGGGGCCAAAGGGTTCTCAATATCAATTCGATCCTATCTAAAATAGATAATGTGATGTCGAGGAGTAGAATCAAGTCTAATTTTATGAACAATATCTTACCCATCCTAGCTTTGTTAATGTCGGTGTCGGGAATTGCCGTGTCTTTGGGACGGGAGGAAGTCCGATGTCATCTCGGTTTAGAATCGGCAGCCTGTCCCCAGGAAGAACAAAACATCAGCGAAGACACCCCCCCAGATACCCCCGCAACTACCCCCGCAACTACCCCAGAATCTCCCCGGATAGAAGAAACTCCCGCGGAAACTACCCGCAATAGCGAAGCTTCCCCCGAAGTTTCCCCGTCTCCTGAAAGCGAAACCCCGGTGGAATTCACTCCCATCCCGGAAAAGAACCCCAGTCCAGAAGTACCCCCCGAAAATCCCCCCACCCCGGAAACCAAAGCGCTCGAAAAAACTCCAGATGCAGAAAAAAGTCTCGATGTCAATCCATCTATAGATGGAGAAACTGAAAGTATTCCGTTAGAAGTTATTCCCCCCGGACAGTAAAATCGGACAAAATCAATTGCTGCTGGGGTAGGGTTGATTCATGAATCAACCCTACAGACTCCAGACAGTAAAATCGGACAAAATCAATTTCTGGCTGAGGATAGGAACTCATGCAAGAAGTAGTTATACTAAATCTGGTTATTAAAGACTGATTATTTATTCCCTTTTTTGCATGAGTGCATGAGTAGAAAACGGGTTTCTCCGAGAAACCCGTTTTCTGTGCGTTACTCAATTTTATCTAGCTTCTTTCAGCAAACCCTAACTATTGGATTAACGTTTCTTGCGAAGTCCCATTAATCCGAGTCCCCCGAAAGCGAGAAGTCCAAAGATAGAACTGGGTTCGGGAATAGGTGCGTAGTCTTCAACTTCTCCATGAGAGACACAGTTAGTTGGATTATTAATATCGGGGCAATCTCGTGAAAAGACTTCACCAAAAGGAAGTACGTCGCCAATAGGATCGAAAGTTAAACGGAAACGACTATAAAAGCGACGTGGATCAAAGTTTAGTTTTCCAGATGTATTGTTTTTATTATAGCGTTTGGTCAACACCCCTGCTGTCAGTCCGAGCCTGTCATCAATTATTAGTTCGTTCGCATGATCAAATACTCCATTTTTATTGAGATCCCACCAAGCACGAAGATTGTATTGAGCTTGTTCAGGTCGAGTAATATTAAAAATTACATCTACCCAACTATCCCCAAAGATTACACCATCTTCATCATCAACTGGGGTAGGAAATCCTCCCAAAATACTCTTGTCATCACCATCTGCTAGGATTGTCGGTTGACCGTCAATTTCGCTATCCCACTGCGCTCCCAGTCTTTGAAGAACACCTTGATCATAGCGAGGACCATTTGATTCAAGCAAAGTCTTATAGCTATCAGGGGCATCTCCAAAATCATTAGGAGTCGTCAATAAGTATATAACACGCAGTGAAATTAGTTCCTCATCATCTATCCCGATGCCACCATTATTAGTTAATTTTCCTGCATTATCCCATGACAGATCATCTAATACCCCAGGACCTTTTAGAATATTTCCTCCCAATTGATAAATACCATTACCTCCATCCGGTTCGTAAAATTCGTTATCTGCACGATCTTTATTTGAATCAGTGATCTTCATTGTTTTATTATCAAAATTAAATTCATGGACACCAACCACATGGTATATCCACCACTCAAAATCACCAGGCACATTAGGATTGTTATTGCCAGCACGGATGTATGGTGGCGCAGTGGGGGAGACTTCATCAATAAGGGCGAACGCTCCCACAACGTTCAAGTTCGGTAATGTTTCCGGAATAGTCGCCCAATTCTTTCCGAAGTAATAATCTTTGACTCTCAAATTACCTTTATCATTTCCTACAAACCAAGGCGCATTTACCCAGCCACCATTACCTACCCACTTCGGCACAAAGTTTACACCATTAGCATTCCCTACAAGATTAGCAAAGTTAAGATAATTACCCTCAAAGAGTTCAGCACCTAGACTCGTATTCGTGAAACCCTTCAATTGTATTCCAGCGTTATTATCTGCAATGGACATGGCGACAGTTGCTGCTGAAGTGACGTAACAACATCCTATAAGTTTTTCCGTCCATACTCCAGTATTTTCCGTCTGATGCTGGAAGTGTCGGTATGGATTAGGGATAGAAAAAGCTTTAACTGAATTTGCATAACCTATTTGACACAGTGTAGCCAAAAAAGTTGTTCCAAGAGCAAAAGCGCGGTTTTTCATTCTTTTAGTCCTAAATCGTGTTTTTGTTGGTGTAAATAAAAAATAAATTAATGCCATTCGCACCCTATTACAGCCAGATCAACCAACAGCCCAACCCAACCGTAATAGCAGATAGCGGAATGATACACACTCCCCCCCCCACAACTGTATTCTAAGCTACATATTTATAAATATTTACACTCCTCTCCGTCATACAAAATCTGGTTATTAAAAACTGATTATTTATTCCCCCTTTTTGACTTTTTTCTCGCCGTTAGGCGGGTCAATTTTTTTGAGAAAATTGAAGTATATTAAGTTTTGTTAAGAACAATGAAACTGAAACGGTTATCGGTGATTCAAAAGTATTATAATTGTCTTTGTTATCCTCAATCAATAGTTTCTGCTTGTCAATAATTATGAATAGTTATCAAACCCATAATGCTTGTAGGGGCGAAGCATTCGGGCAATAACCTATCGCTGAAACCGTAAATTTACTATCCGAATGCTTCGCCCCTACCCTAAATTTTTTCTTGTTTTTCTCTTGTTCCAAGGCTCTGCCTTGGAACAGAATATTTAAGGCTCTGCCCTGACTGACGGACACAAGTGGGTCAAAACCTGACAAGACAAGGGTTGCCAAAAAGAAAAAGATCTGGGTAGATAGGGAAAAAGCAAGAATCCCTACAAGATGAAAACCGAGAACAGAATCTTCTCCCAAGTTTATTCC
>NZ_JADBTF010000194.1:0-3613 GCF_020246295.1 Microcystis sp. M090S1
AAATGTATCTGGATACACGCCACACAAGCGTTTGAACTCTGTTGGCTTTAAAGTTTTTACTTGTTCGTAATTCATCTTTCAATCTTAACTCTTGGACTATTTTATCCTATTTTGTCTAGACTTATGCAAGAGATCTATTGTAACTGTGATTACTGTAGGTTGGGTTGAGGAACGAAACCCAACACCCAATCGCCAAATCTGTCTGAATCGGCGATCGCTATTTTGACTCTCTCGTTACTCTTTGTTGGGTTTCCTTGCGTCAACCCAACCTACAATAAACTGCTGAGATTAATTTATATACCTCTAATCTTTGTCGGTTTTTAAATCTTCCCCTTCTGCCACTCAAAGGATTGTATATTGCATAATACGGAATCCCCAGGGTTTGGTAATTTAAGAATTTTTCCTCATACTCACTATTATACTTCTCGGAAATTACCTCTAAAAACCAAATCGGCAAGATATACTTTTCTCCCCACAAAATATAGCTTAACCGACCTCTTTCTCCCGTATCATGGTTGACTCCAACCGCTAAGAAACCATCGGGAACAAAAGCTGATTCCTCTGGGTTGTAATAGACAGCCATATCTACCCCAAAATACCAATCATCTCGACCAGACCAAATTAAGGCTAATAAACTTAGCAGCAGATTGGGAATATCATTCTGTAACTGATTATCCACTGGAGTTTCGTCGGAAGATGGCAATTCTTCGGCGCTGGGAAGAGGGCGATTTTTGTTATAGGTGAGGTTAACCATAGCTCCTGCAAGCGTGGTGTTTGATTACTGCCAATTCTAACAGAAAATTACGGTTTTATATTTCGTTGTTTTTGTGCGATAAAGTCTAAGCGATGATTGTTTTTCCTGGTTACAAGGCTCTGCCTAATTGTCAACACATTATTCTTAAGATATTATCCAACAAGGTTTTTAGATTTATTCGGCCAGCCCTATTTAATGATCGCTACCGTTTTCCTGTACCGCTCCTAACTGTTGACGCACATCATCGATCGCTAGATTTAACTGGGCAATTTTATCTTCTAAACTGCGGCGGGCCACTTCCATGCCTTCCTCTGGAGTCAAGCGCCCATTGCGGATCTCCTCTAAAAAAGCTTGATTATCACCATCTGCTAAACCGCGACGGCCGCGATTAGCCAACACTGTCCCCAAAACACCGCCCACTAAACCACCGACAATCGCACCGGCTAAAAAACCGCCCGTAAACCCATCTCGCTGACTCATAATCCCTTTTTCTCCTAATAGGTTCCAAAAGCTCGATCGCCGGCATCGCCCAATCCCGGCACGATGTAACCGCGGCTATTTAATCCTTCATCGATAATAGCCGTATAGATGTTCAAGCTGGGATAATTTTGACTCAATTTCTGTAAAGCCGGCGGGGCAGCCACCACGGAAATCAGGCGAATCAGGGTAGGATCAACGCCTCTGCCGGTAATTTCTGCCATTGCCATTGAAATTGATCCCCCCGTGGCTAACATCGGTTCGAGAATTAAGACTCTCGTGGCCGGATCAAAACTGGCCGGTAATTTATTTAAATAACAACTCACCTCCAGGGTTTCCTCATTTCTGGCCAAACCGAGGTGATAGGTACTAGCTAGGGGTAAAAGGCTTTGCGCCCCTTCCAACAGGGCTAATCCTGCCCGTAAAATCGGAACTACGGCGATCGGTACGCTAGGATCGATAAAAGTAGCGGCACATTCCGCTAGAGGGGTTTTAACGCTAGTTTCCAGCGTCGGCAACCATTGCCGCGCCGCTTCGTAGGTTAACCAGCGCCCTAGTTCCGTCATCGCTGTTTTAAACAGTACCGAGGGGGTATTTTGATCGCGGGCGATCGCCAGCCAATGCTTAACCAGAGGATGTTCGGGAACGTAGACCCGCAGTTGTAAAACCATGAAAACACTAGAACTCGATCGAGGGCTAAACTTTATCTTAAGCGAAAAAGCCTTCAGGAGTCAGTTATCAGTGATCAGTAATCAGTAATCAGCTTTTTTCTCCCTATCTCCCCATCCCCCAACCCCACACCCCACTTCCCACACCCCTAAAACCCAACCCCCAAAACCGGGTTAAAATAAAAGCAAGCCAGAAGCTTGCGAGCGGCTTCTGACTTGGGGAATTTTAACGACGACGGGTTCTTTGTCGTCTCCGGGCTACTGCTTTACGCTTTCTCTTTTCTTGAGGGGTTTCAAAAAATTGATGCTTTTTGATATCCGCATAAATTCCCGCTTTCGCTACCTGTCGCTTAAAACGACGCAGGGCTGATTCGATCGCCTCGTTCTGACCAACTACCACTTGGGTCATTAACCTAATTCACCTCCTGTAATCGCTCTCTGCCTAAAAAATGCCAACTTCTCATTATAGCACAATCTACGGTAAAAAGCGATCCAAGGCGGCCTTTAATTCTTCAATTTCTGTCTCGATACTACCTTCCTGGGCAGCCCGGGCAATACATTCGCTCAGATGTTCGTCGAGGATCATTCTGGCGACGCGATCAATCGCCCCGCGAATAGCGGCAATTTGCATCAAAACTTCGGGACAGGGGCGATTTTCCGATACCATCGTCTTGATGCCGCGAATATGTCCTTCGATGCGCGAGAGACGGTTAATAATTTGCTTCAGGGAAGCTTCGCTATGGACGTGGGGAGTCCCTTTTGACTCGTGGTCATGTCCCGTCTCGTCGTGGTTGTGAAGGGGGTCGAAAGGGGTAATTTGATTAGTCAAGGGCTTACCGTCAATTCAGTTATACTCTCTAGTGTGCCACAGTTGCGGACCCCAGCCCCTAGTATGGTTTTGTCCGGTTTGAATTCCCGTTCAGGGGTCTTCGGTTTGCCAATCGGGGCAATTTTCCTCTTGATTCCAACCGGAGGGATGAAATCCACAAATTAGACGCTCTTGCATAATTAATTTTTTAGGGTTCAAAAACGGCAAAAATAAGGATTAAATGGCATAAAATCTGTAAATACACCATTTAATCGACTATTATTCATTCTTAATTCTCCTGACTACTGATACTAAATCCTGTTTAGAAAGTATAGGGGAGCAGGGAGTGGGGAGTGGGTTTTTTAAAGTTCGATTAGGAGTGAGAGATTGAAGCTGGTGATGGGATTTGAACCCGCGACCGGCTGATTACAAATCAGCTGCTCTACCACTGAGCTACACCAGCATTTTTGACCAACTAATTATAACACAAATAGGGCTTGCTGAAAAATTTTTTCCTGGGGCTCACAGGTGTAGGTATTTTACAAACCTGTGAAGACAAGACAAGGAGGACAAGGAGGGAAATCCGAATCTAATTCTTTTTTTTGCTACCTTTAATCGCTTAAGCCTAACGTATCACTGCACCCGACCTTATACTAGACGTTGATAATTACCCAAAGCTACTGCCGCCGGTGACGCTCGCCGTTAGGCCTTCAATCTACTTACAGATCAGAGGCAGGCGTTGACAATTAACGTAGGATTAGTTAGTTTGACATCCTCACCGCCGTAAACGGACGGTGATTCCCAAACCTCACGATTTAGGTTTCTGCTTCTTTCCCGAAGGATTTTTCGCACCTGCCTTAACAGATTTACTCTGTTCTGGTCTTATGGTCGCTCTACAGACTGACA
>NZ_JADBTF010000195.1:0-3979 GCF_020246295.1 Microcystis sp. M090S1
GTGCGCCGCAATAGCGACTCTTGTGTTGGTGTGGGGTAAAATCGGAACGAGTAGGCTTTTTCCATACCTCACATTTTAGCATATATTTCGTAAATGTGCTAATATTTAACAGTAAAGCCGTCGTAGAACGACGGGGTTTCAGACCCAAATTTTCGATGAGATAGAAATTGAAGATAATTCACTGGCAGAGTCATTGGAAGTCTCCGGAGAGGAATAAAATTCCAGAAAATATTCAGCTTGGCATCAGTTAACGATTTTTAAAAGCTTCGATCGCCGCCGGCAAAGTATAGCTATCTCACCATTGAGATAACTGCTGTAGCTACAGGTCGATCGCTAACTGTTTACTCTCATCTTAACCAAATTCTTAAATCTTACTGAAATCGTCTAAAACTGACTGAAAGTGTCGGCTAATTTATCAGCAATTCCCTCGATCCAAATTTCATCTTGTTTAGTATAACTGCGCGGTGCATTTGCCGCCAAAATTAACACCCCTTCCTTACCGATGGGTTGACAGATTAAGCCTTGGCTGTTTTCTGGCAAATAGTCAAACTCGATTTTAGCGGGATATAAATTTAAATTAACTAAATAAACGGCTTTACCAGTTTCTAAAACTCTTTTGATAATATTACTAACTTTAACTTCAGAATTCTCCCTTAGGATACCGCGACGTAATAAAACTTCTCCCCGATAATAAACGATCAGAGATTTTGTCACGGTGTTAGTTAAAAGTAAATGGGAAGCCCAAGCAAGCTCAATTTTAACCGCTTCTGGCAAATCTGGGGCAAATTCCAGGCCTTCGCGCCCGATTAATTCCACAGCATCCGGTAAGCGGGGTTGAACTCTTTGCCAGATTAAACCCACCAAAATTAAAACCCCACTCAAAATCACTCCCATCACATCGGAACGCGCTTGCGATGGGGTTAAATCGGCAGTGGCAAAACGATTAAACATTAATACCGTACCCCCGACGATGCCGGCGAACAGGGGTAACAGTCTTAAAATACGATTGGGATCAGCTTGTGCCATAGCTGAGAACTATTCCTCGTCTGGTTCTAGAATACGTTGAAAAAGATAGCCTGTACCTCTAGCGGTGAGAATTAACTCAGGATTGCTGGGATCATCCTCTAATTTGGCTCGTAAACGGGAAATATGCACATCTACCACCCGCGTATCCACATGACGTTCGGGGGTATAACCCCAAACTTCCTGAAGGATTTCCGAGCGCGAAAAAGCTTCTCCCGATCGACTGACCAATAATTCTAGTAAACTAAATTCCATACCGGTCAGACGGATGCGTTCATCCCCCTTATAAACTTGGCGTTTATTGGTATCGATTTTAATTGAACCGATATGAATCACACCAGAACTGGGAATCCCCGGGGCGCCATTTTTCTCTACCCGACGCAACACCGAACGAATCCGCGCTTCGAGTTCTTTGGGAGAAAAAGGTTTAACTACATAGTCATCCGCGCCCAATTCTAGCCCGGTAATTCGATCGGCCACATCCCCCAAAGCCGTTAACATAATGATAGGAATATCCGATTCTTTGCGGAGTTCCTGACAGACACCGTAACCGTCTAATTTCGGCATCATCACATCCAAAACCACTAAATCGGGTTCGGCGGTGCGGAAGGTTTCTAAAGCTTCCTCGCCGTCGGCGGCGGTGACGACTTCATAACCAATCATCGACAAACGAGTCTCTAAGATACGACGGATGCTGGCTTCATCATCAACAACGAGAATTTTTTCCTTCTGGTTCTCCAACTGACTTAACACTCCTTAGTTAAATAGTGTGATGAATTTTAAAGTTAAATAACGAGCGTTCCTGTTTATAGAATATCCTTTTGCCGTTATCATTAAGCCTAAATTTCCTATTTTATTTCTTTTATGGCAATTATCAATAACTTTAGGGTCTTGCTTCCCCTATATCATACTTAATTAAATTTGACAAGAGAATTGATCCCCAAACCGCTTTTCTTCAACTTTTCTTAAAAAACATGGCGAAATCGCGAACAATATATATCTGTAGCGCTTGTGGGGCGGAATCTCCCCAATGGTTGGGAAAATGCCCCAGTTGTGACACCTACGGGACTTTAGAAGAACAAGTGGTGGCTGGTGGCAATAATCCGGCGGTAAATCGCCCAGGATGGCAAAATAGTCGCTCAAATAACGGCAAAGGGCAACGCAACCCCCAACCGCGCATCTCGGTTCGCTTCTCGGAAATTACCCAGTATGAACAGGAACGTTTTCCCTCCGGTTACGGGGAATTCGATCGCGTTCTCGGTGGTGGCATTGTCCCGGGTTCTCTTGTACTAATCGGCGGCGATCCGGGCATCGGCAAATCGACGCTTTTACTGCAAGTTACCAACCAACTCGCCCAAAGATTACCGCGCATCCTCTACGTTTCCGCCGAAGAATCGGGACAACAGATTAAACTGCGGGCTGCCCGTTTGGGGGTGGGAGTGGTTGCCGTGGAGTCGGAAAATAATGGCAATGGCAAGGATAAAAAAGCCTCTGAATCAACCTCAGAACTCGATAATCATCTCTATGTTCTGCCAGAAACCGATTTAGAGGAAATTTTGCGGGAATTAGAATCTCTACGCCCACAGGTGGCGGTAATTGACAGTATTCAAACTCTTTATTTTGGGGCGTTAACTTCCGCACCGGGATCCGTCGCCCAAGTTCGCGAATGTACCTCCGCCTTGATGCAGGTGGCAAAACGGGAGAATATTACTTTATTGATTGTCGGTCATGTTACTAAAGAAGGGGCGATCGCTGGTCCGCGAGTTTTGGAACATTTGGTCGATACGGTGTTATATTTTGAAGGCGATCGCTATGCCTCCCATCGTCTCTTAAGATCCGTGAAAAACCGTTTTGGGGCAACCCATGAGATCGGTATTTTCGAGATGGTGGATCACGGTTTGGTGGAAGTGGAAAACCCCTCAGAATTGTTTTTAGGCAATCGCGACGAATTTTCCCCGGGTACGGCGACGGTGGTAGCCTGTGAAGGTACACGCCCGATTGTGGTGGAGTTACAGGCATTAGTTAGCCCCACCAGCTACGCTTCCCCGCGCCGATCGACCACGGGCATAGAATACAACCGATTACAGCAAATTCTCGCCGTTTTAGAAAAGCGCGTCGGCATTCCTTTATCGAAATTAGATGCCTATGTTGCCTCCGCAGGAGGGTTGGGAGTGGAAGAACCGGCGGCGGATCTGGGAGTTGCGATCGCTGTTGTCGCCAGTTTTCGCGATCGAGTCGTGGATCCGCGCACAGTCTTAATCGGGGAAGTGGGATTAGGTGGACAAGTGCGCCTAGTGTCGCAAATGGAACTAAGATTAAAAGAAGCGGCTAAATTGGGCTTTAAACGGGCGATTGTCCCTAGAGGTCAAGTTTATCCCGAAGATGTGGGCTTAGAAATTGTTCCAGTCGGCAAGGTAATCGAGGCAATTGTCGCCGCAATCCCCCCCCAGCAGCGCTTTGGGGAAGATATAGAAGACGAGGAAGGGGAAGGGCAAGAATAACGGTACAATGCTAAAAAAGATTAAATTACTTGGGAGATTTTCACCATGTCTGTGTTAGCTGTTGCTGCTTTGGCGGGTTATCTGATCGTTTTTACCGGAATTGCCCTCGGTCTCTTTTTCGGTCTGCGCGCCGCTAAAATTATCTAGTATATAAACAGTAAAAAAGCTTTAGTGATCGGTTTAACTGGTCACTATTGCCAATTCTAGGGGAGATAAAAAATGACTGTTATTCTAGACTTAAAAACTCTCTACGAAATTGATGATTCTCTCTGGTTAGAAGAAACTATCGAACTGCTCAAGGCTAAAAATTTTGAAGCGCTAGATTTAGAAAACTTGATCGAGGAGTTAGAAGACTTGGGAAACGAGAAAAAGTTTCGTGTTGCTAGTTTTTTACAGCAAATTATTAGACATTGTTTATTATTACAATTTTGGACAAGTGAAAGAAAATATAATCA
>NZ_JADBTF010000196.1:0-3874 GCF_020246295.1 Microcystis sp. M090S1
GAAAGAGTTCACCGGTGTGATTCTTGCGGCCACATTGAACCGAGAGATACGGCATCAGCAAAGGTAATCGAGAACCGAGGAAAAAACGCGGTCGGACTGACCGTGTTAGAAAACGCTCGCGGAGGCGGTCTGGCGGGGGTCGTTCAGTTAAACCTGTTTGATCTAGTCAAGAGCCTAAGAACCGAGAATCCCCCGCTACACCGCGCGAGCGGTTAGCGGGGGAGAGTCAATTCCCATTCTCCTGTCTTCTGTCTCCTGTCTCCTATCTCCTGATTTAAGTATAAATACTTGTTGACAACTCATAGTCGTTATGAGTACACTTAATTTAGACAAACTCAAAATGAGTACGACTTAGCAATTAGGAGTTGACGATTATGCTACCAAACCGAGAAGGGCAGAGAGTTCCCGATGTCACCTTTCCTGTACGTCAAAATAATCAATGGGTGAACATCACCAGCGAGGAATTATTCAAAGGAAAAACCGTTGTTCTTTTTGCCTTACCCGGGGCATTCACTCCCACCTGTTCCACCTCCCATTTACCCGGATATAACGAATTAGCCCCAGTTTTTCGGGAAAATGGCGTAGATAGTATTGTTTGCTTGTCGGTGAATGATACCTTTGTCATGAACGAGTGGGCAAAAGATCAAGAATGTGATAATGTCGTCTTGATTCCCGACGGCAACGGCGAATTTAGCGCAGGAATGGGGATGTTAGTCGATAAAGCTGACTTAGGTTTCGGTAAACGTTCTTGGCGCTATTCGATGCTAGTCAAAGATGGTGTTATCGAGAAAATGTTCATTGAACCGGAAGAACCGGGAGATCCTTTCAAAGTCTCCGATGCAGAAACGATGCTAAACTACATCAACCCAGAAGCCAAAAAACCGCCTTTAGTCTCTCTTTTCTCGAAAGTCGGCTGTCCCTACTGCCTCCGGGCCAAGAAAATGTTAGAAGAAAAAGGCCTACAATACGAAGAAATTATCCTCGGACGCGATGCCACCAGTCGTTCTCTGCGGGCCATGAGTGGTAATACCACCACCCCACAAGTCTTCATTGACGGCCAATTAATTGGCGGTTCGGAAGAATTAGCAGCTTATTTAGGAGCATAATTAATCAGCTATCAGCTATCAGCCTCTGATTTTTCAATTAATTAGCCATTTTTCTAGTTATCAACACTATTATCTAGCTGACGGCTGAGGGCGATGTTAATCAATTCTGAAAGGGGATGTGTATAACTTGAGCTTAATTGTAGGATCAAAATCAGTCCCCTCTACACGGACACAAGTGAGAAAATTATCGAGTATTCTGTTAACTGATCAAGGAGAAAGATTATGGTAGCCACTCCAGTCAAAACCAAAACCACGGGACAATACTACTCCACCCGCATCGATTTAGCATTAGATATCCGCAAAGCTGTGGTTGAAATCTTAAGCCAAACCCTTGCCGCTAGTTTAGACCTAAAAACTCAGGTTAAACAAGCCCACTGGAATGTAAAAGGTTTAAATTTCTACCAATTGCATAGCCTCTTCGACGAAATGGCCACGGAATTAGAAGGCTATGGGGACATGGTAGCAGAACGGATTACCGCTTTAGGTGGAACCGCTTTGGGAACAGCGCGCATCGCTGCCGCTAACTCGATTCTGCCGGAATATCCGGCTGATATCGTCGATGGTAGTGAACATATCGTTGCTTTAGCCGAACGTTATGCCTTATACGCCGCCCATCTTCGTTCTGCTATTGATACCACTGGCAATCAAGGGGATGCCGACACAGCAGATCTCTATACGGAAATCTCCCGGGACATCGATAAACGTCTCTGGTTCCTAGAAGCGCATCTGATTAAATCGGAAGATGTTATCAGATAAATTTGGGGTGTATTAACTTAGCTTAATACACCTTAAATTCTCGTAATCGGTAAACGTAGCCAATCGCTTAATTGTTGTGCCAACCAATCTAATTCGGCTTCGCTAACATCTTCACTGGCAGTGATAACATATTCTCGATGGTTGGCAACGAGAACCAGACAAGGAGGAATAATATTAACATTTTCTCCCTCCATAGTGACGGTGACATTGCGACGAATGAGACTATAAATTTCGGAACTAGCAGCATCGGCAGTTAGTTTAAATTTCAGCCCCCAGAGTTTTTGGTAGAGAGAAACTTTTTTGGGGGTAATTTTTAACTCTAGTTCCCCCTGCCAAAAAGATTTCCATAACTGCCAAGATAAACTAGAGGAGATTAAATTGAGCAGAAAAATTAGGATAATCGGGATTAAAAAAGCGACCAGTTTGAGATCATAAATACCGACTATGGTTAAGAGAATGATCGTAAAGAATAGGGATGGTAAAAACTGTCTTAACTGGGTTTTGAGATTGTTGAAAAACTTTTGTTTGGTTTTACTAGCGATTTTGATTTGCAGGAGATTATCTTTTTTATAAACAGTAACTTCGCTGCCGTAGGGTTTGGTCAGATTGCCAATAGATACTAGGATCAATTGACAACTATATAAGCTGGCTAAAGCTTCTGTCACCGAACGAAAATGAGAGTCTGGGGGGGAGTTTGATAATCTTTTTAACCAATAGATGAAAAAAGCACTTAGATTAGTTTTTTGCTCAAAGTTTTCGGGTATGTAACGATGCTTAATCCCCGTGGCTAAACTAATCAAACTTTTACCTATATCCTGTAAGTCCGTGGTGGGAGAATCGGAATCAAAGGCAAAATCAACTAGATAAAAACGATGGGACTGGGTATCAAAGAGGATATTACTAAGTTTAATATTGCCGTGGTTAATGGGGACATCCTGCTGATGGAGATAGGAGAGAATCTCCAAAAGATATTTGGCAATTTGTTTGAAATCTTGTTCTGCTAACAAATAACTGGAGTTAAGATAGTTTTCTAAAGGCTGCGCTGATAAATAAGGTCGGACAATAGCGATGATTTGTTCTTGGGATGAATCTATCTCAAAGCTATCGAGGTATTTGGGGAGAGATGGGTGGGAGAGTTGTCGCAATAGGGCAATTTTACCGGTTATTTCTCCGATAAACTGACTCCCTTGCCCACTAGGAACAGAAATAAGTTTAATGATAACTAACTGGGTGGTGTGTCTGTCCCTAGCTAAGATAGTTTTTTTTCCCAGTAACTGTTGGACTTGATAACGACTATGGAGAACTCGATCGATCATGGGGGAGGATGGAGTAAGTACTATCTCTAGGATAGCTCACTCTGGAAACCCTAGCCGCTATCTTTAGCATCCTTTTAATATTTTAACAATTGATTAAAAATTGCAACTTTACCTAGAAAGAACTGCTAGGGCAGTCCTATTTGAGTTATTTTAATTATCTATTCGCCAAGGCTGCCAGCAAGGGGATAGCAAAAGGGAACGGTGAGCATTTCTAAGACTGCCATGACTTTTTATTGTTAGGAATCCTAACGGATTGATGAACATATTACTGTCTTAACCATGTTTCCAGTTTTAGCGAACAATCACGCCTAATTGTAGCATTTTTATCGATTTTTGTCAAGATATATTTGACACAATTTATTAGAAAAAGGGTTTCCAATTAAAGAGGGCGAATGCAATTCGCCCCTACAATAATAATATTATTATTGTGCCAATGGTAGGGGCGCATCGCGTGCGCCCAGAATGTCCTAAGTAGGTAGGCACAATTATTTGTAGGATGGGTTAGCGGTGGCGTAACCCATGCGGGCGTTGGGTTTCATGCTTCAACCCAACCTACGTTCATTTTATATTTAATTCCACACACCCACTTATGAGCGGCTGAATTGGAGATACCAGCTTAGATTTTCCTCCTGTTCACACAAGAGGATAACTATTGTTTTTAGACTATGAAAACCATAGAAATTAAGCTATTAACAC
>NZ_JADBTF010000197.1:0-10632 GCF_020246295.1 Microcystis sp. M090S1
GCGCCGCAATAGCGACTCTTGTTCGGGTGTTGGGTAAAATCGAAACGAATAGGCTTTTTCCATACCTCACATTTTAGCATATATTTCGTAAATGTGCTAATATTTAACAGTAAAGCCGTCGTAGAACGACGGGGTTTCAGACCCAAAATTTTCGATGAGCGACGACAAATAGGCCGTTAGCACCCCCAGAAATCGCCTGATTAAGGGCTTGATCGGCCTTAAAATTGGGGACACTCAGATCACAGACAATCGGCACAATTTGACCGCCTTTTTTCGCCACATTAGCCATCAACTCATCTTTAAAGGAAACATTATCAGGAGCCTGAGAATCGTAGCAAAAAGCAATTTTCTGGACTTTAGCTGTATTTACTATGTAATTTGCTAAGGTTTCCGTAATTTTGCCGTTAGAAGCCACCAGACGAAAGATATAATTTCCCGCACCGGAGAGATTATTAGCCAGGGAGGTGGGAGAAATCATCACCAAACCGCCTTTTTCGTAGATGGGAGCGGCGGCTAAACTGGCATCGGAGGCATTATGACCGATAACAGCGATAATATCGGGATTTTTGACTAATTCACTGGCTACCTCTTTCGATATCTGCGGCTGATTATCGTCATTAACCACGATAACCATCAGTTTTCTGCCGTTGATCCCTCCCTGTTGATTGATCTGGGTTTGTGCGCTGGCGACTCCTCGCAATATTTCCTGAGCGACGTTGGGATTAGTTGTTGCTGGCACAACAACGGCGATTTTAAAGGGATTTGAGCCAGTTTGCAGGTTGCTGAGATAAATTACGCTTTCGGGATCGTTGGGATGTTGAGCGAGGGATTTTTGCAGGAGTTGCTCTGCTTCTTGGTGATCACCTTGAGCAATAGCAGCGATCGCTGATTCTTTGGCGGTGTTAGAATTAGTTTTGATCAGGAGATGATTGCCGTAACTCATGCGGGGATTATTATCGGCTTTTGGGGCAAATATTGCCGAGATTTGGGGAAAAAGAAACCAACCGATCAACCCCAGTAAAACATAGGAAATTGGCGGTAAGCTCGCTTTTTTGCCAGTCTTTGTCATTGCTTTACTCCTTAACTTTGCTGATTGAATTCAGCTAAACGGCGGTTAATTTCGTCATCAAGGCTTAAGAAATCGATTTCTTGAGCTAATTTCTCGCTATAGTTCTCGCTTAATTCACTATAAACGTTTTCTTTTCGATAACGGTCGTTAATCGCTTCATTGGCATCCTCAAAGCGATCGCGGGAGGTATTGAGGTTGAGACTACTATCAAATTCGTTTATTTTGCCTAAAGCCTCATTCATGGAACTAATCGCTTTTAAGTTGCTCATTTCTAACTTATAATGCTCGATTTTTTCCTGCTCTTTACGAAGTTTTTCCTTAGCAGCAATGACCACTTTTTCGGCATTATCGACCCTATCTTTCATGGCGGGTAGAATTTTTTCTAGGGAGAGAACCTTAACCATAGCTAGTCTTGCCGCTTCTTGAAGACCTTTTTTTTGAGCGGTGACAGCCTGTTGCAAGTAGTTTGTGTGTTCCTGTTTTTTCGCCTCGTATTGTGCTTGAGCCGATTGCTGGGCCGCTACTACTTTCGCCACCGATTCTGTCAATTCCGCTAGAGATTTTTGCATCAATTCTAGGGATTCTTTGGCCGATTCTACGGCAATTTTGCCGCCGGATTCGATGGGAATACCCCACAACCAATTCCAGATCGCCAGGAGAGAATTTCCTGCCTTATCACCGATCAGCCAAAAAATCAAGGCTTTTGGGGTTAATTTTTTGAACAATTTCATGCCGTTTGTCTCCTAGAGGTGTTACCTGTTAATTAGGAGTGATGGCTAACTTTGATGCAGTGGGTAAGGTTAATTTTTGTAAAAAGTCTTGACAAGGATAGGAAGGTTTAGACTGGACCGGCAGATTTAATGGGAGCGAGGGGGACAAATCGACCCTTTTTGACCTGTAGAATCAAGTAGCGGCCATCATCAGGATTGTTGTTCATGTTGCGGACACCATTTTCATCGAATCTAACCGTGCCAGTCATTCCTTCGATAGAAAAATCGTTTCTTAAAACTTGATTTAATGATTCTCGATCGAATTTTTGTCCTTGTTGGTATAACTTTCGCAAAGCGGTGAGGATAACTTTGGTCGCATCGTAGGCCATGGGAGTGCGCCAAACATTGATCTTATTTTGCCAAAAACTGTGGATATAATTATCTTGTTTGAGATCATACCAAGGCACGGTGATAACTAAATTTTCCACCCCCTGTTCACCTTCTGCAAGGGTGAGATAACTTTGAAAAGTGGGGGAACCTAAAATCACTAAGTTTAACTGTTGTGCGGGACGTTGCTTAAAGATACTGACGGCTCTTTTCAGATCGTCAATATAGGGAGCAACCATGAGAATATTTACTTGATATTGAGCGATTTTTTGATAAATTTCCTGTTCATCTAAATTAATTTCTGGTTCGATATTGCAGTCAAAATCTGCATCTTTAATGACTTTTTGAAAGCGCTGACCGAGAAGAATGTTTCTATATTTTTGAGCGAAGTTATAATTATCACCAGAGCGATTATCGTAACAAATTAAATTAGTGGGGTTTTGGATAATTAGCTTGTCAGTTTGTTGACGGATATATTCACTTAAGGTTGTGGCAAAAGTTTCCAGATCGGGAACCATTTTATATATATAGCCATTACCGGAGATTTTCGGGGAAAAGCTGGTGGGAGATAGGGCAACAATTTTCCCTTGTACATAGATATCTTTGGCCGCTTCACTAGCAGCAGAAGCATTATGACCAACCACTGCTATAATTGACGGATCTTTAACAAATTTTTCGGCTCGATCTTTGGCATCTACGCCACTATTATTATCATTAGCGACCACTACCTGTAGAAAGTGAAAATCGGGGTTTTTGGCCTGTTCATCGTTTAACTCCTCTTGGAATAAAGCAATACCTCGTAAAATTTCCTGAGCAATTTCTGGATTATTACCAATAGGAACACTGGTGGCAATTTTCAAGGGATTTCTGTCTTGATGAGCCGCACGAGCGTTATTATAATAGATGCGAATCTCTGGATTATTGGGCAAGCGATCGAGGGATTTTTTAAAAAGCTGAATTGCTTGTTTATATTCTTTGTTTTTAAAAGCTTGTCTTCCCCGTTCAATACTGTTATCTTGTCGGTTTGTCTTTAATAATATTTCTTCACCTAGGCTAATTTCTGGGTATTTACTAGCATCATCGGAAAATACTCCTCCCCAATATAAAACTGAGAAAGTTACCAGAAGACTTAAAATAAATAACAGAGCTTGTTTCCAGCGACTAGATAGACGTAAAGGCCAACTTTGCTCATAACTATTTTGGTGATTTTCCTCCGTATTTTCAGGGGGTAAAGGTAAAATTAACGGTGGTTCTTCAGGATTTTCTATCAAACGAGGCAGTAAAGAAGAACTAGCAGCATCCTTCTCAAATTCATGTAATCTTAATTCTTGTCGAGCGCTTGTTAAGGATTCCTGTAGGGATTTATGTTCAAGAAAATTGGGAAGAAAAACTTCTAGAAATCTCAAAGCAACCCGCACAGCGATGGGTTCTTTCATAACAATAATATGGGGTACTCCGATATTAGCCAACTGACGACCAATACCTAACCCATCGCAGGAGTTACAGATAACAAGTTTTAAGCCTTTTTTAACAGCTATTTCTAGGGAATTTCTTAAATTATGTTCGGGAGATAAAGCCGTATCATTATCAATGATAAAAACTCCATCATGTCCGTCGCTACTGGTTTGACTATGACCTAAATAAACTACAATATCCCATGGATTTTTGATCAACTCATTGTGAATATTTATCGTTGAAAGAGGAACTTCTGAACTGGGACTTAATATTTGTATATAAACCTTATCTGGGTTTCCTAGTGCCGTTTGCAAACTGGATAAACACAGGGAATTATGCTCGTTTTCGATGTCAATATTACCCAAAATTACTAAAACATGAATCGGAGGAGTAAGGTTAATTATCGGAGGATTTCTCTGGATAGTAAGAGCAATTTCCACATCATTCCACCAATCCCGTAAAAAATTCCAACACTCCCAGGGAATTTGTTGTAAATCAAAGTGGGTAGTTTGGATAAAAAATCTTACTTCTGACTCAGTACCTATATGGAACAAGATACGATTTTGTATCGAACTCAGAGAACTGGAATTTAGCCATTCATTTAAGCTATCTTTTAAAGTTTGAGTGGCTTTTCTGAGGTTGTCTCTAGGATCACCTACCGCTGCATGGGTGATCATACTATGAGGAACGGTAATTCCTAAACTGGGTTGACTTTCTACCCAATGATAATAAGCTCGACGATAATTTTGCAAAGCGGCAGCAATGTCAAGGTTAGGGACTAATTTCCCGTCAGCAAAAGGTGCTATCAAGAGATGATTGTCACGAATTTCTAGAGTGACGGAAAATCCCGTTTCAAAACTGCCATCACCAATTTTCAGAATCACAACTCTGCTCATGTCTTTACCCTTGACATTTTCTGCTATCTCTATTAAATCCTAAACTGTTCGGTAATGCTACTGTCCCCTAAACTTAGGTTAACATTAAAGCGATCGTCGGCATCAGCTAGAAAATAAAGCTGTAGATAGCTATCTAAGGGTTTCTCCCTTGCTCTTGCTTCTAAACCGGGGATTAATTGGCCTATTTCATCGCTAATTTGCAAAGATAAACCGGGGGGTAGCTTGGCAAAATTGTCCATGGCATAGGCACGAATTAAGACAGCAACTCTCTGGTGACTGGTCGATAAAACTCCCACCATTAAAGCGATTTTATAACCCATTAATTGACTACCCACATCGAGCATTTTGCGGATAGCAGCATTAGGATAATGAGGATCGATATTCCAGAGATATTCGGCCGCTTGCCAGCGAATAGTTTCATCTTGGGTTTGATGTTGCAGTTTTGCTAAAGCTTCCTCTGGGGTTAAATGTTCCGAAAATTCCACCTCTTTTTGACTAGCATACAGTTGTCTAATTTCTCGCTGAATATCTGTCAGAGATTCTCGGCTGCTGATTTTTTCAGCAGCCAACAAAAAACCCGGATTAATTGGACGATAATTGTCGATAGTGCTGAGGATTTCCTGCCATTTTTCGGTAATAATTCCCTGCAACCATTGACTAAGTTTGGTGGGGATTACCTCTAAACGCTGCTGATAAAGTTTTTCTCGCCATTGTTGATTATTCAACAAAGCTAACCACTGCTGACAACTAATATCTAATCTCGGAGAATAGGGTGAAACTTGACCTAACTTTTTAATTAAATTTTCTGCTGTTGCTGGCGATAAGTTTGCTAAAGATTCGAGTTTTCCTTTTTCACTCTCTCCCTCTAAACAACTCTGCCAAAGAATATCTAAATCATCAATAATTTGCTCACTGTCCAAATAATATTGATGGTAAATTGGATCGTATTCTGCGAGATTTTTAACATCTTTTCTGGATATAAAACCCCAGATATTGAGGAATTTTTTTGCTAAATCTACCTGCACCCCTAGATAAAAATCTGCCGCTAAATCGGGAATATCAACCCATTCTTGCTCTATTGTCAATCCCTCAATGTCAATAGCTTGACTGGGAATAGTGGTAACTTTTTTGTCTTGAATTTGCCAAGTAAACCCGTTAATAAACTCCCAAAGATACTGATGGTTTTCAGGTATTATTTGAAGGGAACAATCAAGATTATCTTTCAGCCAATTGCTTAAGCATATTTGCACCAAGTAATTAATCAAAGCCTGATTTTTGGCGGTTTGATTAGAGTATTGACCGAGAATCGATCGAGCTTGTTTAATCTCTGTTTCCGAAAAAGTTAGCCAAAGGGATTTCGGGTTAATTTGTTGCAAAATATCGAGGTTGACTTTCATGGTATCTCCTAACAGATTAGATTTGAGTTAAGTAGGACTGACAAAAATATTCCAGATAAGCATCGATCTCTTGTTTTTGCCGAGATTGTAATTTAATCTCATTTAACAAAATAGGACAATCTTTGCCTTCCCTTGCACAGAGTAGCTGATAAATTTTTTTACATAATTGGGTTATTTCTCGACTAATAGTAGATGAGTGAACTCCCAATCGATTAGCGATCTGTGCTTGCGTCATCTTTTGATGATAGTAACAATATGCAATCTGTTTAACTTCATCCTCAAGAGTGATTAATAACTTATTAATATCTTCCTGGATTTCTTGCTGTTGTAGTAAATCGTTACTTGGCTTCTTGCTGGAGAGATTTTCCCAAAAGTAATTGCTATTATCGTCATAATTAGTAGGCTCAAATCTAGAGTAAGGAGGATCGATATGATTACGCATTATCTCCCCTATTTGATTGAGTTTTGCTTGCACTTCCTCAACGGTGAGAATAACTTGCGGTTGTAACTGCTGTAGGCGATCGATTACCTGTTGCCAATCCTCCTCTTGCCAGTTATCCAATGATCTAAGAGAAGCTTTTTTTACCTCTCGAAAACAGTTAAATATTAGCAGATGATTCTCGTTAAAGATACCCGATGCTCGTAAAACTTTTTGAATTTTATTCGCACTAAAAAGACTGACTATACCGAGATTAGTCCTGCCAATAGTTTTATACTCTCCTCGCAGAAAATTATAGAGAGTATTTCTCAATTTTTTATCTGTCCATTTTTCTAAGATTAAGCGAAAAAATCCCGGTTTGGTCTTGTTATCCTGAAAGTTACCGTAAAAATTGCGAGGATTGTTGGTGATTGCCGTAGAAAGCAAATTCAGCAAATAGTAGAAGAGGGTGTCATAATCAGCATCGATCCGATGGCCAACATTTTGATAGACCCTTTGAGTTACCATACAGGAGCGATATTGTAAAAAAACCATCCAATGAGACTTGACTAATTGGTTATTAGGATCATTCTGTAACCATTGCCACAGATAAAAATACACCGCTTCATCATCGGCCACGCTTCCAGCGATCGCATCGATCAATTTTCTTAATTGTGGCACTTCGCACCAGAAAACTCGATCGCCTTCAATCGCTTTAATAGTAGTATAAAAGTACCTAACGCTCATTTCTATCACCGGCTACAGGTATCTGATATCTGATTAGGTAAAAACCGAGGATTTTCTGCAAGAGGAGCAAACAAATTGAGCGATTGCCTTGCCAAGCGCACCTCTTTCTCTGACAATAGATGAGGGACTGATGAGAAATTATCAGTTATGCTGAGACAGCCTTAGCAAACCAGTACAAGACCCATAAATTCACTCTGAGCTGCCACAAATAGCCGTCATATCAACTTCTAGGACAAAAATTAGGAATGCGAGTAACTTTTACCGAAAATCAGGGTTTTAGAAAGGAATTGAATAAACGGGTTGATGCTTATTTTACCGAAAACGGCATCCCCACCAGAGATAATTTTGCCATGTACCTGAAGACGATCACGATTTTAACTTGGGTAATTGCCGCTTGGCTATTTGTGCTTTTTGGTCCGGATATCTGGTGGCTAAAAATTATTGGTTGCATGGTTTTAGGAGGAGGATTAGCAGGAATCGGTTTTAGCATTGGTCATGATGCTAACCATGGCGGCTATTCTAGTAAAAAATGGGTTAATTCTCTCATGGGCATGAGCTACGATTATATCATCGGTACTTCCAGTTATCTCTGGCGTTTTCGTCATAATTATCTCCATCATACCTACACCAATGTTTTAGGGTACGATGTGGAAATTCACGGCGATGGTATCGTGCGAATGACTCCCCATGCCGAGCATAAATGGTATCATCGTTATCAACATTTATTTATCCCGATTCTCTACGCTATAATTCCTATCTATTGGTCATTCTCCGATGTGCGCTCCATCCTCTTTTGTAATCGTTTTGGCGAGATTAAAATTCCCAATCCTAAACCGATCGATTTATTCGTTTTATTGAGCGGAAAAGTTGTTTATCTCTTTTGGTTTATTGGCATTCCTCTCTTAGTTGGTTATAGTCCCCTAGAAATAGCGATCGGTTTTCTCATTGCTTTTATGACCTATGGAGTGCTTGCCTGTCATGTATTTATGTTAGCTCACGTTTTGGAACCCGCCGAATTTATTCAACCCTCGGCAGCTAACCAAATCGAAGACGAATGGGCAATCTTTCAAGTGCGAACTACCGTAGATTTTGCTCCTAAAAATGCTTTTTTAAATTGGTATTTAGGGGGATTAAATTATCAAGTTGTTCACCATCTTTTCCCGCAAATTTGCCATATTCACTACCCCAAAATTGCCCCAATCTTAGCGGAAGTTTGCCAAGAATTTGGCGTTAATTATGCCGTTTATCCCACCCTGCGAGGTGCTTTAACTTATAATTATCGTTGGCTCAGACAATTAGGCAATAAACAAAGTAATTTCGATCTCAAATTAGCCAGCTAAATATCAGTTATCAGTTATCAGTTATCAGTGATCAGGTGTGAGTTTTCAGTGAATAGTATTAAGCGACAAGCTCGCAGCTGCCTTTTTACTGATTAATGTTGACTGATTACTGATTACTGATTACTGATTACTGATCACTGAAAAATGAACCTACCCAACTCGATTACCCTATCGCGACTCTTGGGACTGCCATTAATTTTATACTGGTTGCACCAAGGCACAGAAATCGATCGCTGGTTAAGTTTAATTATCTTTCTGATTGCTGCCAGCACCGATTGGCTCGATGGTTATCTAGCGCGAAAATTAAATCAAATCACCGAATTAGGTAAATTTCTCGATCCTTTGGTCGATAAATTGCTGGTTCTCGCTCCCCTCTTAGCCCTGATTGAAATGGATTTAATTGCTGCTTGGGGAGTATTTTTGATTCTCGCTCGGGAATTAGCGATCGCTGGTTGGCGCATTAATCCCAATTTAACAGGAAATAGCGACATAAAAGGAGCTAATTGGTGGGGAAAAAGCAAAACAGTCAGCCAAATTATCGCTATCGCTCTCTTAATTGCTCCCTTGCCTTCTGAATATAACTTAATTTCTCAGATTGCCTTTTGGCTATCAGTAGCATTAACTTTAATTTCTGGGGTGATTTATGTCACACCCAGCCGAAAATTAACCCAAAATTGATAAAAACTTGACCATTAACAACAATTCAGAAAACAAGCCCAGAAAAAAAGGTTGCATTTTTTTCTTGGTATATAATAATTGGGGAGAAGATTGTCAAAATCCTCAAGTACAAACATATCATTCAAAGAAAAAACTATGGCCGACACTATTACCGTATCTTTTGAAAAAGCCACCATGGGCGCTAGTTTCACTGTTGGTCAACATGTAACAATTGCCCAGTTCTTGGACGCCAATCCTAAGGCCTCTATTTCCCTGTCGACAACAGCCACTGGTACACATAATCTCACTTCCATTGGCGTTTTCCTTGACGGCACTACGGTTTGGAGATTATTCAACGGAACGACTGGTAATGTTAGCTCAACCCTTTCCGTGTACAAGACACCCTCTTCTAAGGACTTTTCCCTGCCAGCAGGTACCAATACCTTTGTTAGATCTGATGTTCCAGGCACCCATATACTAAAAATCAACCCCAACGGTCCTTCGTACACGAAAGCCGCAGGTACGAAACCAATAAATATCGACCCTATGCCCATGGATGATGAAACTACGATCTCACCACTCTCCAACATGGCTCCCTATTTCATTACAGGTAGTGCGTTCAACGATACCCTAAATGGTGGACCTGATAACGACACCCTAAATGGTGGCGATGGAAACGATAGCCTAAATGGTGGCAATGGTGACGATAGCCTAATCGGTGGCAATGGAAACGATATCCTAAATGGTCTATCGGGAAGCGATACCCTAATCGGTGGCGATGGAAGCGATACCCTAAACGGTGGTGCGGGAACCGATAGCCTAATCGGTGGCGATGGAGACGATAGCCTAATCGGTGGTGTGGGAACCGATACCCTAACCGGCGGCGCTGGTGCTGACCGTTTTGCTTACACTGCTAACAATCAGGGCGTTGACACCATCACCGATTTTACCATCGCTGACGGTGATCTTCTGGCATTTACAAGCGCTCAATTCGGTGGATTGCCTCTCGGTACTTTGGCTCTTAACCAATTAGCAGCAGTCGAAAATAACATTGCCAGATTTATCTACAATTCTGGTACTGGCCTTTTACAGTATGACTCAAACCTTGCCGCTACTGGTAGTCTGCTCGGAATCGCAACCCTTACTGGTACGCCAGCTATCACCAATAATCAGATTGTCATTGTCTAATCTATCCCTGTCCCTCCCCTGCGCTGGGTTGGGCAGTGGTGGGTTTTTGGGGTAAAATCAAGCCACCAGAAATAGTCTCTGCGGGTGTGTTAGCTAGGGCTAGGACACCCTTATTACTTTAAAGCAGTTATCTTAATAGTGAGGTACAAAGTCTCTGGTTTTAGTGGGACTTAGACAAAAAACAAATCGAGAAAAGCCTCAACTCCAATCCCCGCTTGGGATTTACTTCGAGAAGCCCAAAATCGCTGAAACCCAGATAGATCAAGGAAAATCATAAATCGAGGTTAACCCTTTGTCCCGTAATGGTTTGAGCCTTTTTTGCTGACCGAAAACGCCTAAGTCCCATTAGGGAAAGGAACAGAAACACA
>NZ_JADBTF010000198.1:0-6137 GCF_020246295.1 Microcystis sp. M090S1
ACTTGCCCCGCTGTGACAATTTCTCCTCGCTCAATTGAGACTTGTTCGTTGATAATTTCAACGATTCCTATTTCATCGATAATTCCGGCTACTAATCCCAGATGGTCTAGATTTTTGACTTCAATTTCTGTTGATTGATTCATGGTCGAATAGTCCACTCGCCTCAGTTTTCCAACAATTCCTATTTTTTCATAATTAGGGTCTCAAAGCCCCCCTAGCGGCCACCGAGAAAACCTTCACCAGCTAAGTATTTTTACTCAAGTCTCTGGAGGGGGACAGCTTATGTGACAGTTGAGGGTGCGGAATGTGGGATGAATAATACTTTAAAGTTTTAAAATCAAAATAGAGAAACAAAAATCAATTTCAAAATCATTTTCCTGTTTTTTAGACAAAATTAGTATTGTTATTTAAAAACAGACGTTAATTTTTTATGATTATTCGATTCGTTTTTGGATTTTTAAAATAAATTTTCCGAAAAATACGGTTCGTCAAAATACGGTTCGTCGGTGCGGAGGTTCCGAAAAACGGGGACCGAAAAGATCGGAGCGGATATCAAGGGGCGGGGGGTTGTATAATTTCTGTGACCCGCGAGATACCCTGTCGTGATCGCTTTTGTCTTAATATCATGACCGACCTCTCTATTTTCAGTAGTCCGCCAGTTTTCTGGCTACCCGATCGCCTGAGCGAGCCGAATCCTTGGCTCGGTCACATTCCCTTCGCGTTCTGGCTTGTGGACGCGCTGAAACCGCGCTTGATCGTCGAGTTGGGAACCCATAGCGGCAACTCCTACCTCGCCTTCTGTCAGGCGGTACAGCGCTTAGAGATTCCCGCCACCTGCCGGGCGATCGATACGTGGCGCGGCGACGAGCAGGCGGGTTTTTACGGCGAAGAGGTGTTTTCGGAACTCTCTGGCTATCACGATACCCGGTACGGAGGATTTTCGCAATTACTCCGCTCCCGTTTCGAGGACGCGGTGAAGGATTTTCCCGACGGGTCGATCGACCTGCTCCATATTGACGGACTCCATACCTACGAAGCCGTAAAAGGGGATTTCGAGATGTGGCGGGGGAAACTATCCGATCGGGCGATCGTTCTCTTCCACGATATCGAGGTATGCGAATCCGATTTCGGGGTTTGGAAACTCTGGAAAGAACTCGGCGATCGCTATCCCCGTTTTTCCTTCCTCCATAGCTACGGATTGGGGGTTCTCGGTTTCGGCCGCGATCTACCCGACCCGTTGCGGATATTGTTCGCCCTCGATCGAGATCTGGCCGCGTGCGAGGACATTCGAGGGCGATTCGCCCGGTTGGGAAACGCCCTCATCGATACCTTCGCTCTTCAAACGATGCGGGAAGAAAACGCTCGCCTAGCCGGGCGGATAAAATACCTTGAAGCGAGCGAGCGAGAAATTCACGATCGCTGGATCGAGTATCAGGTCTACGGGCGACGGGTACAGGTGGAACTAGAGCGCTCGAGAGAACTCCTAAAAAAATACCGCGACGGCTACCATCGAACCCGCAAAGCGTGGGAAGAAGCGAAAATACAACTGCAACAGGCCAGCGAGGGCTGGGAAAGCGCCCAGAACATCGTTCGATGGATGGAGACGAGCTTCTTCTGGAGGCTACGAGAATTGTGGATCGATAACAAACCGATGTAACCCCTAGCAAGCGGACATTATCCCGAACCGATACAGACACACCATGACTCAGGAAGAACAGATCGCGCGACGGAAATCGGCCGTCGAATCTCTATCCCGATTACAATCCCTGCAAAACGAGATCGAGCGAAAATACCTCGATCCCCCGCTGCGAGACTCTTTAGTCGAGAGCTGCGGCCGTGCCGTCCGGAAAGCGTTCCGAAAAAGCCTCGATCTAGCGGTGGCTCTCACCCCAGCCGCGCTCGGCACCCCCTTGGAGGGATGGAAAATTGTCAGGATTCTCGCTAAGAGCGGTCTATTCGACGAGAACTACTACCGACAGCACCACCCTGAGATCGACGGAGTCGCTCCCCTCGACCACTATCGATTGATCGGTCGGTTCAAGGGCGCGTCGGTGAGTCCGCTTTTCGCTGTCGATTATTACACCGCCCGCTATCCCGAGACGATCACCTCGAATCTCGATCCCGTGATTCACTATCTCACCGTCGGCTGGAAAAAAGGCTACGATCCTCACCCGCTATTCGATACCGCCTATTACACGGCCCGCTATCCGGAGGTAAAAACCTCTGATCTCCCGCCTCCAGTTCATTATCGGACAATCGGGGCGAAAAAAGGCTATAATCCCCACCCGCTATTCGATACCGAGTATTACCTCGCCAATAGTCCAGACCTCGCGGGAAGCGATATCGATCCCCTCTCCCATTTCCTGATCTGGGGAGCGATCGCTGGACGGAATCCCCATCCCCTCTTCGATATCGCTTATTATCGCCGGCAGAATCCCACTGACGCGAATCCCCTGATCGACTACCTACAGGAACCCTCCTTCCGAAAATACGATCCCCATCCCCTCTTCGATCGCACCTATTACAAAAAACAGATATCGATCGATACGAATCCCCTACTCCACTACAAGAACGAGGGCTATCGTCTCGGCCTCGACCCTCACCCGTTATTTAAAACCGCCTTCTATCGCGAACAACTGCCCGAAGAGATGGGGGAAACCGTCGATCCGCTCTCGGATTATCTCGTCAACGGGGTCGCCGCAGGACGCGATCCTCACCCGCTCTTCGATAGCCGTTACTATCTCGATCGTAATCCAGGAGTCGCCCGCGAGAAAATTAATCCCCTCTTCGACTACTGCCGGGGAGGTGCGGCCGAAGGGCGTTTCGCGTGGTCGGCCGCTCGATTCGATCACCCGTTCCTGAACGGGTACCGATCGGGGGAAATCGGGTTTTTACTGGAGGGAAATCCAGACTTTCCCGACCCGACGAAGGAAAAAATCGCCGTTTCCTGTAGCTCGATCGGTAATTATTTCATGGGGGAGATCGCCGATATCCTCGCGGCCGGTCTGTCGGCGATCGGGGTGAAAACCCTCCGGCTCTCGGAAAACGATTCCCTCCCAGCGGACATCACGCAGGAAATTATCGTCGCACCTCACGAATTTTTCTATCTGGGAAACGGGGTCGCACTCGGGAACGACCGATCTCGAATCACCCGATCGATTTTGGTCAACGTGGAACAGCCCCAAACTGCGTGGTTTTCCAAAAGTTACGATTTCTTGCGCCAGGCTGCGCTAGTCCTCGATATTAACTGGCAAACGGCGGTTTTCACCCGCGCTCTCGGACTCTCCTCGTATTTCCTGCCGTTGGGGTATCTGCCGGGGTACGCCCCTTTCGCGTGGCAGAAGGAAAAACCCGATCTCCTTGCGTTACGAAGCGTCCCGCGGGAGCGTTGGCATTCTGTCGAGAGCGTCGATTCCCCGTGGGGTGATCGCCCGATCGATCTGCTATTTATCGGTTATCTTAGCCAACGCCGACAGGACTTTTTTGCGACAAACGCCCGATGGCTTCATCGCTACCGCGCTTTTTTCCATATTCCTCCCCTAGACGGTCCCCTGATCGCGGGAAAAGGCAACGCCCTCACCACCGAGGCAGTTATCGGTTTAAGTCAACGGAGTAAAATCCTGCTCAATATTCACCAAAGCGATCTAAGCTATTTCGAGTGGCACCGGATCGTTTTTCACGGTCTCTGGCAGAAAACCCTCGTGATCACCGAACCCTGTTACCCTCTCCCCGGTTTGATTCCTAACGAACACTATATCGAGATTCCCGCCGAAAAAATGGAAGCGAAAATCGACGAACTCCTGAATACACCCGCGGGGCGCGAAGAGTCCGAACGGATTCGGAACGCCGGCCATCGGGCGATCATCGAACTTTTCCCGCTAGAGGCGATCGCATCGCAGCTTCTCTCCCTAACGGCGCGCGTTACTGACACGGCACAGGAGAAGGAACGGAAATGATCTTCACCCATCCCCACTCGTTACTTTTTGAAAAAAAACGATCTCGTCCAGTGAGCGTTACCGTCTGCGTTAGTCTCTATAACTATGCGGACTATATTCGGGAAACGCTGGATTCGCTCCTCGAACAGACCCTAGAAGCCTTCGATCTGGCGATCATCGATGACGCTTCCAGTGACGCTTCCGCCGAGATCACCTGCGACTGGCTGAAGAAAAACGCCGAGCGCTTCGAGCGGATTCTACTCGTCCGACACGATCGCAATAGCGGCGGCCCCTCCGCCCCCCGGAACACGGCGATCGCCTCATCGGATACCCCGTTTATTTTCTCTCTCGATGCCGATAATACCCTCTACCCCCGATGTCTCGAACGGTGTTTAGAAGTGATAGAAGATACCGGGGCCGAGATGGTTTATCCCCTGATCGAGAAATTCGGGGCGGAAACGGGAATTTTGGGAAATCAGAACTGGAGCGCGGAAATTCTTGCCCGCGGCAATTATATCGATAATATGGCCCTGATTCGGAGAACCGCGCTAGAGGCGGTGAATGGCTATTCCTATATGTGGCTCTACGGCTGGGAGGATTTCGATCTCTGGTGTAAATTCGTCGAACAGGATTTTCAAGGGGTTTTAGTGCCAGAAATCCTCGCCCGCTATCGGGTTCACCCGAAATCGCTCCTACAGGCCCACACGAAGTCAAGAGCGCGCTCTGTTACCGAGGAAATCCTCGAACGACACCCGTGGTTAACAATCGATCTAGAAGCGATCACTTGAAACTGATTGCTTCTCGTTTGGCCAGTCTTAAAATCTTACAACCCTGATTAACTAGGTTTTTCAAGGTGTGGAACCCCTTCAAGATAACCCGATGAATCACAGCTTAAAATCTAGCCTATCAATGGAGAAAATAACAGTCTCTGCAATTGTCTCTACTTATTCTAGACAAGCTAATGATAATCGCTTGACAATTCCCTCGATCGAATATAGAATCTTAAAATCTTATACCCCTGATTAACAAGGTTTTTCAAGGTGTGGAACCCCTTCAAGATAATCCGATGAATTATAGTTTAAAATCTAGCCCATCTATGGAAAAAATAACAGTCTCTGCTATTGTTTCTACTTATAAATCAGCCGAATTTATCCGAGGATGTCTAGAGGATTTAGTTACACAAACCCTTTATCAAAAGGGAGAATTAGAAATTATTGTTATCGATAGTGCTTCCCCCGAAAATGAACGGGAAATAGTCCTAGAGTTTCAACAAAAATATCCGAGAATTATTTATCAGCGGACGGAGGCAAGAGAAACCCTTTATCAAGCTTGGAATTGCGGCATTAAACAAGCGCGGGGACGTTATCTAACCAATGCTAACACCGATGATCGTCGCTGTTTCAATGCCCTAGAAATTATGGCTAGTTATCTCGACCAACATCGCGAGATTAGTTTAGTTTATGGCGATCAATTAATTACAACCATTAAGAATGATACTTTTGCCACTACCTCAGCTTTAAAACGCTGGAATTGGCCTGATTATTCCTATCAAGAGCTGCGGCAGAGATGTTGTGTAGGTTCTCAACCGATGTGGCGCAAATCACTTCACGATCGATACGGTTATTTTCAAGAGGATTTTCGCTGTGCGGGCGATTATGAATTTTGGTTAAGAATTGCTAGCCAAGGAGCAAAAATGTCCTTAATTCCCGAGATTTTGGGCTTGTATTATTTAAATCTGCAAGGATTAGAACACGGCAGTAATGGTCAAGCTTTACGGGAACATTATCAGGTATGTAAGACCTATCAAATTCCTCACCCAGAAATTGTCGATATAGCAGTTAATTCTGAGCCAGTTAATGTCGAAAATTTAGGTATACCTCTAGAGAGCGATGAACTAGAAAAATTAAAGATAATTCAAGCTGTTTCTACTCGTAAAACTCCAATAACTGGACTTCCCCGTTGACAAAAAGCCATAACCTGTGCTGTAGGAGGGATTAAAAGAATTTCCGCCGCCCCGTTACTGGGTACAAATCAGGGAAACTCCCAATAAATCTAACGCTTTTTGTTGCAGTTGGGTCGGTCGAGTTATCTTAGAAAAACGATAACTTCCCTCCCTAATCGTACATTCCACTGTATTCAAGCAAATTGTCCCCAGGTCTTCCAACAAAGTCCGAAAGCTATGCACAGGAAAGTTCTCTTGAT
>NZ_JADBTF010000199.1:0-3401 GCF_020246295.1 Microcystis sp. M090S1
AATCGTGCTTCAAAACCTTGCGTCTTCATCGGCCCGCGTCCTGTAGTGGCGAAGCATTTGGGCATAACCTATCGGTGAAACCGTAGATTTTCTATCCGAATGCTTCGCCCGTACTTTTTCAGCAGACCCTATTTAACTCTCTAGTAGGGATATTCTGTTGGTGATCTAACTACGCAGTTTTTGCAACGCTTTCGACTCAATTTGTCGCACCCTTTCCAGGGATAATTCCCAAGTGCGACCGATATCACCTAAAGCATGGGATTTACCATTAAAATTTAGTTGGCAATTTTTCGGACATCGAGTCCTCAAATTGCCGCCCCCTGCACCTTCCCCACCGGTGCTTTGCTGAGGGTGGGGACTGATGCAGGTTCGTTCAACTCGACTTGATATTAAGGCTGAAAGAAATTTGTTGCGACAAACTCGCCAACAGCTAACCCCATTTCAAAAGAATCAATACAAGCCTCACGGACGTGAACCCCGCCATAAATACGACTGAGGGCATCTTCCATTCCCGCTTCATAGAAGCTATCGAAATCACGAACGACACCGGGAAGCTCTTGGGAGACAGTACTAAATACATAGTCGTCACCAAAATATTCGGTCATCACTCCCGCAAATGCTCCCCCCATGGCAGAATGCCCTGACATATAATCCGGGAAAGGTGGGGAATTAACCCCCATTAATGGTGACAGCAAGGGCTTCCAATTGGGATCGCCCACCGTATCACAAATCCCGTCATTAGCCGCAAATCCTCCGGCAATTACGTCATCGGGGCGAGGTTGGAGTTCAGTGTATTTCTCTTTCCAAGCAACGATTACCGAATCTGCCAGCGCGGTATTTAACGCGGCAAATAGGCTGGCATCTTCTTGCAAGGTATTGCCCTCACTCACCGCAATTTTTTGAGCAATTTGGTTTAAATGCCCGTAGGGACGGAAGGTATCAGCGCGGTCATAGGCGTAGAAAACAGCCATTTCTGCCTGGTCTGCATTGCGTAAAGTGGTAGTGAGAGCAGTGTTTTGCAAGCCACCGTAGAGCCGGACTTCTTCAATTTCTTCGGCATACAATGTAGGATCTGTGTCAGGACGGCCATCAAGAGTCACATCAAGTTCATTGTCCGCAACAAACTGGTCAATGTCGCCAATTGTCCAAGTATCTACTCCCCCCCAGTTCGCACCAAGTGCTACCCCAGCAGTGGGGCCCGAGGTTTCTGGTCGCCAAACGTAGTCTCCCGGTGGCGCAGTGAAAGGTGTATTGTCGTTGGAACCATCATTAGCGCGTAAATTGATGGTCTGATTGGCTACTAAAATACCAAAATTAAACCCCCGGCTTTCAGCGGTGGCACTGTCCTGAATCTCCGCCAGAGAATTGGATAATTGCTGTGAGAACAAGCTACTTTGTCCAGATAATTGAGTAGAGAGAACTCGATAAGCAGCACCAACTGCCGCCATCCCCAACGAGGTATTCCCTGGTGCGTTCACATTTACAGCGTAGGAGGGAAAAGTTGTGTTGAAGGCATTGACCGTATCATAGACGGCAGTAGAAACCAGCGCCATTAAGCGAGAACCTACTGTCGGCGCGACTCCCCGCCCCGCTTTTCCCTCGGCTTGAATCGCATTTAAGGCGATCGCATTCCAGTCGATGACGGCATTAGTATTGAGTCCCGATACTAATTTACTGGTGACATTATTGGTTTCCAGTTGTTCGGCAATTTGGTTATCTGCATCGACTTCAGCAATGAGAAAGTAAGCCCCCGGAGCGATGACTGAAGTATTGTTGTTATACGTTAAGTCTAAGGTGACTGACTGCTCGGCGTCTAGGTTCAAGTTTGTGCTGACACTGGTGAGTAAGGCATCGTTTTTGTCAATCTGACCGTCAGTAGAAATGTACAGGTTGACAGTACTGGAACCACTGGCGATTCCTTGTCCTTGATTGGTGACAATTACCTGTGCAGTTCCCTGAGCGCCGAAGTCAACCGTAGTTGGCAAATTAATCGTGCCAAAACTGCCCACTAAATCTGGTTGTGAGACACTTGAGGTAAGACTTAAGGTAGAACTTGAGGTAAGACTTGAGGTAGAACTTGAATTTTTGTTATTGCCGCTCTCACCATTGTCTGATCTCTTGCCAACTTCTGTTGGTATCTTTTCTCCCGCAGTATCAAGTCCAATTGCACCTAAAAAATCAACTTTGTCCAAAAGCTCATTTAAATCTTGTCGGGAGAGTTGATTTAAATTTTTGTCACCGATAACCTCCTCTAACAACTCATCAATGTTACTGGTTGCGTTATTACTATTTGGTATTTGCTCGTTCTCAGTTACTTTCTTCTGATCATCAAGGGTGTTCTTTGGCGATGACTGAGCGGTAGTTACAATAGTGGTTGATTCCATATGTAGGCAATAGGTTAGAAAAGAGTAAAGGTATTCAAGGCAGCAAGCTCTGAAGCTTAACCTGTTGTCGTTGCGCTTCAGTGCCAAACGGATGTCACCGTCAGTAGAAATTTACAGGTTCACAGCACAATTACTCGCGATCACCTGTCCTTGATGGTCGACAATTACCTGTGCATTTCCTTGATCTGTTTGAAAATGGTGACAAAAAAGGAATCATAGGGGCAATTCAACTCAAACTTGAGTTTTGCGATACAACCGAGTGACCTATATCACCTACTGTAACACCATGGAATCCATAAAGTCAATCAATTTTTATGTCTTTAGTTATAAATTTTTATGTCTTTAGTTATAAATTTTTATGTCTTTAGTTATAGATTTTTATCTATGGATGAAACTAGAGTCATTTCAGATAATTCTGATACAATCTTGACCGATGAAAACCTTATGATACTACTAAATCCGTTGAGTATAGGCTACATATCAGGACAGGCACTCATGCACTCATGCGCTCATGCACTCATGCAAAAGGAGAAATAGATAATCAGTCTTTGATAACTGGATTTAGTATGAAATCGGGCATTTATTTATCAATTTTAATTGAAATGACTATACTCTGTCTGATTGATTCCTGTCGGTTCTTCGTTACGGCGATCGCCTGTCCTTTTGAAAATGGTGACAAAACAGGAATGGTAGGGGCAATTCAAACAAACTTGAGTTTTGCGATACAACTGAGTGATACGAATCACATACCCCAAACCATGGAATCCATAAAGTCAATCAACTTTTACGTCTTCAGTCATAGATTTTTATCTATGGATGAAATTCTAGTCATTTCAGATAAGTCTGATCCTAAATCCGTTTATTAAAAACTGATTATTTAGGGTCTGCTGAAAAAGTAGGGGCGAAGCATTCGGATAGGAAATCTACGGTTTCAGCGATAGGTTATGCCCGAATGCTTCGCCCCTACAGGACGCGGGCCGATGAAGATGTAAGGTTTTGAAACATGATTCTCTCAAA
>NZ_JADBTF010000002.1:0-4344 GCF_020246295.1 Microcystis sp. M090S1
AAGGTTTTGAACGACGATTCTCTCAAAATCTTGCACCTGTTTCGCTCGTAAAGCCACAAAACCCTTACCTTGCCTACATTTCACATTTATTCAGCCAGCCTACTTATAGAGGAGAGGCACTCATGCAACAGGCAAGAGGCAAAAGGGGGAATAAATAATCAGTTTTTAATAACCAGATTTAGTATCAGTTCCTCTGAACTTAGATGTTCGGCTAAGTCAGCTTTCTTGGGCATTTTATCTCCTTGTCTTTACTCGTTTTATTATAACAGGATTTGGTATTAGAAGACAAAACAGGATAGACTTTTCTCTAGTCCGATCGATTTTGGGGACAATGAAGGATTTATTGGCGATTTTTAGCAAGGAATTAAGCTCTTGGTTTCGGCGCTGTTGGTTAGCGGTACTATTGACCGGCAGGGTTTTTTACTTCCTATTCACGCGCCAACCCGATTGGCGCGTCACCCAAGAACAAATGGTGGCAGCCGGGCCCGCCTCGCTGATTATCGCCATGATCACGGCCGCGGTGATCGGGATGATCTTTACGATCCAAGTGGCCCGGGAGTTCCAAGCCTTGGGCGCTGGCAGTATGGTGGGGGGAATTTTGGCCCTTGCTCTCGGTCGGGAACTCTGTCCGATTATGATGGCGATCGTGGTAGCCGGTCGGGTAGGATCGGCTTTTGCGGCGGAAATCGGTACCATGAAGGTGACAGAGCAGATCGACGCACTCTATATGCTCAAAACCGATCCCGTGGAATATCTGGTGCTGCCCCGTTTAATTGCCTGTTGTCTGATGGTTCCCGCTTTGAGTGTTATGGCGTTGCTGATCGGTTTAGGTAGCGGTTTGCTGGTCGGCCAAAGTTTATACGGGATTGCTAATTCAGTTTTTCTCGACTCGGTTCGCGGTTTTCTGGGTGTGGGAGATGTGCTGAGTGGACCGGTTAAAGGGGTGGTTTTTGGGGCTTTAATCGCGATTATCGGCTGTAATTGGGGTTTAACGACCGATGGCGGTGCTAAAGGAGTCGGCCAAGCTACTACCGCGGCCGTAGTCACTATGCTCTTAGCGATTTTTGTATCTAATCTGCTGATGACCTGGATCTTGTTCCAAGGATCTGGCAATAGTTCGGTTTTATTTGGACAGTAATTTCAGTTAAAAACGCTCATTTTCTCGCCATTGTTCTCAATCCTCTACTGATACCATTTTTCTTTATTCTTGGCAGGTATCTTACCCCCCCTTGCTACGATGTCGGGTTAGGGTTGATTCATGAATCAACCCTAACCCTGTCCCCACGAAAAACTTTTTCAGCAGACCCTAACTATAACTTAAGAGCAAAATAGCCGATTTTTTAGCTAACTTAACAATACCCAGTTCACCAAAACTACCCCTGCACCACCTGTTTAAGGGTGGTAAAGGTTTCTAGGTTGATTAACCCCCGGCGCTGGCCTTTTTGGTTGGAAATGCCCAAAAATACCGATTCTCCCTGTTTGGGATTGCGATCAAATCGGGGTGAAGAATTGATATAAACTAAAGCACTATCGGACTCCATGGCGAATTGACGACTTTCTCGATAGGATTCGGTGACAATACAATCCGCGTGACCGCTACTATACTTATTAATCCAAGCGATCGCATCAGTGAGGGTATCCACTAACCTAAAGGCCACCGTTTTTTCTAAATAGGGTCTTTGCCAATCATTATCGGTGGCAATGGTTAAATGTTCGGGAAAATCCGCCGCTAATCGGGTATCTCCCCGCAATTTAAAGCCTTTTTCCTGCAAACTTTTAAACAAACGACTTAAAGTCGAAGAATTCTGATGGGGACTAATTAAAACTTTTTCGATCGCGTTAACCGGATCCGGTATGCTGCCATGACTATCGATAATTACCTGACGGGCTAACTCCAAATCGCCACTAGGAGACCAATACAAATAACAGTTTCCCATGGCCGCGCGCAAAACGGGAACCGTGGCCAATTGACTCACCTGACCGATTAAACTAGGGCGACCGTAGGGAATAATCAAATTAACATAATTTTCCTGCGTCACCAACTCCTCTAGGGAGGGACTAGAATCACAGGGTAAACCACTAACACAATCCACCGGTAAACCCACATCCTCCAATGCTTCTTGGATAATTTCCGTAATCACTCCATCGGAATGACTAGAGGCATTGGAACCGCGAATAATCAAACTATTGCCACTTTTTAGGGAAAATCCCGCCGCTACCATCGCTAATTCGGGAAAACCTTCATAGACTAAGGCAATCACTCCTAAAGGCATCCTTTGGCAATAGGTTTGGGACGGATTAAGTTGATAGGCCGCGTTAATTACCTGTTGCAGAGGATCCGATGCTTCCGCTAGTTGTTGCAATACCTCCACCGTCGTCTCTAAACGTTCGGGAGTTAACCGTAACCAGCGAATCATTTGTTCTGAGACGGCCATCTCTCGACTGACCTCTAAATCGAGGGTATTGGCTTCTAAAATGCGATCAAAG
Source organism: Microcystis sp. M090S1 (assembly GCF_020246295.1). Taxonomy (NCBI): domain Bacteria; kingdom Bacillati; phylum Cyanobacteriota; class Cyanophyceae; order Chroococcales; family Microcystaceae; genus Microcystis; species Microcystis sp. M090S1. The sequence goes on from NZ_JADBTF010000002.1 coordinate 2,488, forward strand.
CCAGTTTTAATGCCATTAGCGATCGCGATTACCCCGCGATTTCTTTCGTTGCCATTGAATTGACCCAGATCCAGAAAAGCATTGTATGCTTGCTTAAAGATCGTCGGGGGGGTTTTGGGGGAACTTTCGATCATAGATTCTTGTCTAGCGTCGATAGGCTAACCAAAAGATGAATGCGGGCAAAATAACTAATAGCATAACTAGAATTGCCCCAAAAATCACGCTTAACCCCGGCGGTGATTTCAAGATTAACGGTAGCCAGACGATCGATAATAACAGAATTATCCCCATCATCAGGGGCAAGACTCCTTCCCCAAGGCGCTGATTCGTACTCACCCAACGAAATCCCGTCCAGCGCCAAGTGCGTTTATAGGGATAGTGGGGGGCTAATTGTTCGATAATTTGGCCGTTTTCCTGTACCACAAATATCTGTTGACAGCGATCGCATCCAAAGGCATCGGTCAATAAAATCGGGCATAATGTCCCTTTCCGACGACAGGGACAAGGATAGTCTTGGTGTTGGTCGATTTTGGTATATTTATGCGGTCGCACAAGCTAAATTTTTGTTTATAAACGGTTGTTTTTAGTCGCTCGTGGTCAATGGCTAAGGTATTCAACGGTTGCCCAAAATCCTCAACCCTATTGCTCACGGGTAATTCCCATCTTAAGGGATATCCCTAAATTATTCATCCTGACCTTAAGGTATATTTCAAGATTTTTTCAAGCGGGCAACGCGATTCGAACGCGCGACATTCACCTTGGCAAGGTGACGCTCTACCACTGAGCTATGCCCGCAAGCTTTTTTTTACACTTCTATAAGTGTGCCAAATCTCAGACCATTTGTCAAGTAGTTTGGAGCATTTTTTGACAATGATTCATCTTCTGGCAAATCCCCCAAACCGGTAATAGCTTCGAGAACCACTTCTATCTTAGCCTGTAGTCGGTTGAACTGATGTTCCAAGCGATCAAAACGCTTGTCAATGGCGGCGAATTTTTCATCTATATGCCGTTCCATAGCGTCAAAAGCTGCCGTAATCCGCCCCTCTGGTTCTAAATCTAATTCCAGAGTCTTGATTCTCTCGACAGCGTTGACTAATTGCCGTCTGAGTTGGTTAATATATTTGTTCTGTTCAGCTTCGCTCATCAGTGGAACTCCGGGAGTGGGAACAACTAAAATCCTAAATGCCGGGGGAATTTTCTTAGCCTTCCATCAGTGCCTGTTGGGGATTATTTTTCAATAATTCTAGGGGTTTATCTTCATCCCGGGGGCGCAATTGACGCATGAGACTAGCCATTTCTAGGGCAGATAGGCCATAATTCCAGCCCAAATTACTTTTAATACCGGCCCGTTCGAGGGCCTGTTGTAGAGTATCAGTGGTGAGAATACCGAAGACAACGGGAACACCTGTCTGAAAAGCGGCCGCGGCGATACCCTTTGCGGCCTCGGCGGCAACGTAATCAAAATGGGGCGTTTGGCCGCGAATAATTGCCCCTAGACAAATAACGGCATCGTAACGGTGGGAAAGGGCGACTTGACGGGCTACCATTGGCACTTCAAAGCTACCGGGTACCCAGATATAATCGACTTGGGTGCCATCGGGATTGACATCAACCCCGTGACGCTTCAGACAGTCTTGACAGCCTGATAACAGTTTATCAGTGACGAGATCGTTAAAACGACCAATCACGACCGCAAAGCGCAAAGAGGATATGTCCTCGGTAAAATTTCCCTCAAAAACAGTCATAGGTAGAAGGGGATAGGGGTTGGGGAAGTGGGGAAGTGGGGAAGTGGGGAAGTGGGGAAGTGGGGAAGTGGGGAAGTGGGGAAGTGGGGAAGTGGGGAAGTGGGGAAGTGGG
>NZ_JADBTF010000020.1:0-5955 GCF_020246295.1 Microcystis sp. M090S1
AATGTTTACTGGGAAAGACTTTTAGGACTATTTTGCTGAAGAAACTATCAGTATAGACCCCGTTTCCACACAGAAACCAGAAGAGCCAATCAATGAATTAGTAAAACCGATAGAAGGATTAGACTATATTACTTTCGGACTTTATGGGAGGACTTGGGGACGATTTGCTTGAATACAGTAGAATGTACGATTAGAGAGGTAAGTTATCGTTTTGCTAAGATAACTCGACCGACTGAACTGCAACAATCATGCGTTAGATTTATTAGGGGTTTCCTTGATTTGTACCCAGTAACGGGGTATCGTAAATTCTCTCAATTCCTCCTACAGCACAGGTTATGGCCTTTTGTCAACGGGGAAGTCCAGTTATAGCAGCTAAACGGGCCAGATAGAAGCTAGTAATAGTTTTAGCATCGATCGATTCTCCCCGTGCGATCGCTGATTCCATTTCCTCAAAACTCATAAAAACCACTTCTAGATCTTCATCGGCATCTTGAGCGGGGGGCAAGCTTAATTTTTCCAGATCCTGGGCTAGAAAAGCATAGATGTATTCATCGGAATAACCCGGTGCCAGGGCAAATTTACCCAAAGATTGCCAATTGTGGGCCCGATAGCCCGCTTCTTCCTCTAATTCTCGTTTTACCGTCGTAGCAGGGTCTTCTCCTTCATCGATCGTTCCGGCGGGAAATTCCAGAATTCGAGCTTGCAAACTAAATCGATACTGACGTACTAAAACCAATTGACCTTCCTTGGTGATTGGAACTGCTAAAGCGCCACCCGGATGACGGACACATTCCCATTCTCCCTCGACACCGTTAGGTAAACGCAGTTTCGAGACTTCAAATTGAAAGACGCGACCTTGATAAAAAAGACGTTGTTGGAGAAATTGAGGCGGTTCAGACATAGAAAATTTGCAACCAGGACTTTAAGAATTAATATCAGGAAATGTTGCCTTTGTCACTGGTGTTAGGAAGCGGGTAGAATTATCATCTAACGGCCAAGGAGAGATTCAGGTTATAATGGGAAATGCTGTCTTTACAGGTTAAATCTTTTTCGAGAAACCCCATGGCAAAAAAATCGATGGTAGAACGCGAGAAAAAACGCGATCGTCTCAGACAAAAATACGAAGCTAAACGGACGGAACTAAAAGAACAATTCCGTACCGCCGAAGATTTTGAAGAAAAACTGGCAATTCACCAAAAATTACAGGAATTACCCCGCAATAGCGCTCCCAGTCGTCACCGCAACCGTTGTTTAACGACCGGCAGACCGAGAGGATACTATCGCGATTTTGGTTTATCCCGCAACGTTTTACGCGAATGGGCCCACCAAGGTCTTTTACCCGGTGTGGTCAAGTCTAGCTGGTAGTCAGAAACAATATCTAGGGAAAATACCGGGATAGAGGCGTGGTTTTTGCGTCTCTATTGCTGTTTTTAAGCAATTTTAGCGATAAAAAAACCCTCGATCGAGCGATCGAGAGTTAACCATGAACAAAAAATTTACCTAGACTACAGTAGCAGCTTTACGGGCAGCGGCGGCCTCATCGGGATGAATACCGAGACGGGTGAGATTGAGACGACCTTTACTATCGATCTCCCGTACCTTGACTAACACCTCATCCCCCACGGCCACTTCATCCTCGACCTTACCGACACGTCCCTCGGCCAATTGGGAAATATGGATCATTCCCTCTTTCCCCGGCAAAACTTCCACAAAAGCGCCGATTTGGATAATGCGAGTCACGCGACCGAGATAAACCTCGCCCTCATTGAGTTTGCGGGTCATATTGTAGATCAGTCGTTTAGCTTTTTCGGCCTGTTCCCCATCGGTGGAGGAAATGGTGACAGTACCATCGTCATCGATATCGATTTTCGTGCCAGTCTGTTCAGTAATCCCTTTAACCGTCTTACCACCCGGCCCGATTACTAACCCGATCAGATCTGGATCGATCTTGATCGTCAATAACCGGGGTGCGTGGGGAGATAATTCCGTGCGCGGTTTTTCTAGGGTCGCTAACATCTTCTCTAGGATATGTTTGCGGGCCGGTAAAGCTTGTTCGATCGCCTTGGCCACCACTTCCATGCTTAAACCAGGGATTTTCATATCCATCTGGAGAGCGGTGATGCCAGAATCAGTGCCAGCCACCTTAAAGTCCATATCTCCCAGAAAATCCTCGATACCCTGGATATCGGTCAAAATACGCACTTCTTCCCCTTCTTTAATTAAACCCATGGCCGCACCGCTAACGGGTTTTTTCAGGGGAACACCGGCATCCATCAGCGCCAGGGTAGAACCGCACACGGAACCCATGGAGGTGGAACCATTAGAAGAGAGGACTTCCGACACTACCCGCAGCACATAGGGAAATTCCTCCTGGGGGGGAAGGACAGGTACGATCGCCCTTTCCGCTAAAGCACCGTGACCAATTTCTCGACGGCCGGGAGAACGCATGGGACGGGTTTCACCGACGGAAAAGGGTGGGAAATTGTAGTGATGAAGATAGCGTTTTTCGTCTTCGGGATGGAGATCGTCGCCCAAATCCTGAGCATCACCGGGGGTGCCCAGGGTGGCGATCGAAAGCACCTGGGTTAAACCGCGATTAAACAGGCCGCTACCGTGAACCCGGCGGGGTAAAACTCCCACCAGGCAAGAAATCGGGCGTACTTCGTCCAGTTTGCGACCATCAACCCGCACCCCATCCTCAATAATTTGGGCGCGCATCAGTTTTTTGGTCAGATACTTAAAGAGATTACCGATTAACTTCGGTTCTTCCAGGGTTGGAGCTTTTAAGGGGTCTTCATCGGGGAGAGCGGTTATAGTTTCCTTGATCCGATTTTCGATCGCCTCTAATTTCTCATCCCGTTCGGTTTTGCTGAGGGTAAACTGGCAGAGAATCTGTTTAATTTCCTCTTTAGCTTGTTCTTTCAGGAAATTCTGCACGGTTTCGTTTACTGCCGGTGCTTCCCGCGTCACGAGGGGAATACCCAACTGATCGATTAATTCCCGTTGAGCGGTGATCAGGTCGCGGACCGCTTCATAACCAAAATCGATCGCCTCAATAATATCCCGTTCCGGTAACTGATTGGCTCCCGCTTCGATCATCACCACCCCTTCGGGACTACCGGCCACCACTAGATCCAATTCTCCGTTATGGATTTCCTTGTAGGTGGGATTGATGATAAATTCATCCCCCAGTAAACCGACGCGCACCGCTGCCATCGGTCCTTGAAAGGGAATACCTGCCAACAAAACCGCCACAGAAGCCCCGGTAACGGCCAAAACATCCGGGGGGACTTCCTCATCCATCGAGAGGGTCGTAGCGACCACCTGAATATCATCCCGTAGCCAACTGGGGAATAGAGGCCGCAGGGGGCGATCAATCAAACGACCGGTCAGAATCGCTTTTTCCGGGGGACGACCTTCACGACGCAAAAATCCTCCCGGGATGCGCCCGGCGGCGTATAATCTTTCTTCGTAATCAACGGTTAAGGGCAGGAAATCTACTCCTTCTCTGGCCTTGGCTGTGGTTGCTGTCACTAAAACCGCCGTTTCTCCCGATTGGATCAGAACACTACCGCCAGCTTGGGGGGCTAAAAGCCCTATTTTTAGTCGAATATCCCTGCCATCAAAGGATATTGACTTGTCAAACTCTTCCATGTAAAGTTATATTCCTTTCTTTCACTTTTCTCTGTGCTGTGGCAATCCTAGCATTTTTTGTACCCCTTTCCAGCAGGTTTAGTATTCAGTGATCAGTGATCAGTTATCAGTGATCAGTTATCAGTGATCAGAGTTGAGTTTTCAGTTCGCTGATTACTCTTTACCGTTTACTGATCACAGCAAAAAAGCTCCCCACTTCCCCAATCCCCCAATCCCCCACTTCCCCACTTCCCCACTTCCCCAATCCCCCAATCCCCCAATCCCCACTTCCCCACTTCCCACTTCCCACTTCCCACTTCCCACTTCCCTGCTCCCTGCTTTTAAACAGGATCTAACATTACTTGCTCAAACCGGCCAAAAAATGATAGTTTCAGATAAGTACCTAAGCAAAATTAATTACACATCTAAGCCACTACTCCGTCAGACTTCTGGTGTGAGGAAACAGTGAACTGAAAACCCAAACCCGATCCCCAACAGCTGTCTCGGAGTCTCCCGTCTCCCGTCTCGGAGTCTCCCGTCTCGGAGTCTCCTGTCTCGGAGTCTCCCGTCTCGGAGTCTCGACTAGGAAATTAATTTTGCACGACTACTTATAGGAATAATCTGGTTAAGAAAAAAATGTCTTCCCTTGCCGCTTGCTGGCCCAAAAATATTTCTAAGTATTAGCAAAACTGACTGACTGTCGGCAGTTGGGCGGGATTTTTCCAGGCTCGAAGAACCCCAAACCAAGAAAATTAAGACAATTAAAAGGATTGCGTCTCTATTATCTGTTAGACGCTTCTAATCCAGTGAATTTGCGGGTTATCTTCAAATTAACCCCGTTTAACCCTATTTGTGGCTATCGATTATGGCTGAAAGTTATTTACTAGACAAACTGCAATCTGTAGAACAGACCTACAAAGAATTAACCCGTCGTCTAGCGGATCCCGATGTCACCGGTAATCCGGGTGAATTGCATCGTCTGGCCAAATCCCGCGCTTCCCTAGAGGAAACGGTCAACACCTACGAAATTTGGCAAAAAAGTCAAGAGGATTTAATCGGTGCGAAACAAATCTTCAAAGAATCCGCTGGCGATCCCGAATTACGGGAAATGGCCGCCCTAGAAGTGGCAGAATTAGAGGAAAAAATCGCCACTTTGGAAGACCAATTAACAATTCTGCTGCTGCCCCGGGATCCCCTCGATGAAAAGAATATCATGCTAGAAATTCGCGCTGGGACCGGAGGTGATGAGGCCAGTATTTGGGCGGGGGATTTAGTGCGTTTGTACTCAAAATATGCCGAAACTCAAAACTGGAAAGTTAGCCTTTTGAGTGAATCTCAGGCGGATATGGGAGGATTTAAAGAGGCAATTTTAGAGATTAAAGGCGATAACGTCTATAGTAAGCTGAAATTTGAGGCGGGAGTCCATCGGGTGCAGCGGGTTCCTCTGACGGAAGCCAGTGGTCGCGTCCACACTTCCACCGCTACCGTGGCAATTATGCCAGAAGTGGACGATGTGGAAGTGCATATCGATCCCAAGGATATTGAGTTAACCACGGCTAGATCCGGGGGGGCAGGCGGTCAAAATGTCAATAAAGTGGAAACTGCGGTCGATTTAATCCATAAACCCACGGGAATCCGGGTTTTTTGCACCGAGGAGCGATCGCAATTGCAAAACCGGGAACGGGCCATGCAGATTCTCCGGGCGAAACTGTACGATATGAAGTTACAGGAACAACAGGAAGCGGTCAGTTCCATGCGACGCTCTCAGGTGGGAACTGGTTCGCGTTCGGAAAAAATTCGCACCTATAACTATAAGGATAATCGTCTCACCGATCATCGCTTAAATCAGAATTTTTCCCTCGATCGCATTTTAGACGGCGATATCGAAGAGGTGATCCAATCCTGTATCGCCAAGGATCAACAGGAAAAACTGGCAGAATTAGCCGCTGCCCAAGAGACAGCTTAATCAGGACAAGGGAGACTCCGAGACGGGAGACAGGAGATTATTTTTATTTATGCTCCCCCCGCTCCCTTCTCCCCAACCCGCAACCGTAGCTTGACGGTGGGAGTGTGTCAATTGCTATCTCAAGGTCGCGAGAGGACTTCCGTTAAACCGCTACGCAGTTAACGGGAGATGAATCGCCACCGGAATGAAACTAACGCGGTAGCGTTTCCACTTTCGGGGAGTTTTGGTTCTCAACGTATTTTTTTAGTTGTTCGACGGTAACGCCGCCACAACTAGCCACGAAATAAGCTCCCGTCCAAAAATAAGGTTTATTGTCGAAATACTTTGCCGCCAAATCTGGAAATTCCTTTCTAATT
>NZ_JADBTF010000200.1:0-2889 GCF_020246295.1 Microcystis sp. M090S1
AGGTTAGCGATCACTATACAGCCAACTCTACGGAATCGCTCTACTCCAGATACAGTCAACGGTACAGCCATTTTCAAGCGAAAAATGTACCCAGTAGCCTCTTTTCAATTTTTTCTGAGAAGCGACCTGCAGTAAGGGTTTTGTTAATTTTTTAGTATTTCTGTATGGGGGAAGTCCAGCAATAAATCCTCAGCTGCAATGGATTCCTGGGTTTGATTGAGGAGAATGACTTGGATTTTGAAGAGACGGCACAAACCCAAAATAAAATCATGACAAAAGCGACTCACACTTTCCGCATGGGTTAAAACTAGAGATTTCACCTCACCCTGACAAATCATCTTCACTAGACGCATAAAATTAGGGTGATTGTGGCTGACTCCGTCGCCGATATCGGTGAGAATTTCAAAGGGTTGACCCTGCTGATGGCAAAATTCTTCTAACGCTTTTATCTGGGTGTCTAATTGGGGTTTTTGTTCAGGTCGATTAACACGAGCATAGCCAATAATCAATGGGGTTGCTTGACCAGATTGTAAGAGTTCTTCCAGTCGAAATCGGCGATGACCGCCGCGGGTACGAATTGAGGAAATTTTACCCTGTTGTTCCCAGCGCCGGAGGGTTTTAATGCTAACTCCGAGTAAATCGGAAGCTTCTCGAATAGTGATGAGAGTATTCATAGTATATAAGCTGTTAAGTAGGGTTTGCTGAAAAAGTTTGTTGGTGGGGCTAGGAGTCAGGAGACAGGAGACAGGAGACAGGAGACAGGAGACAGGAGACAGCTTTTGTGTATTCTCCCCACTTGCCACTTGCCACTTGCCACTTTCAAGTCAGGAGTCAGTAAGAATTGCGGCAATTTACATTTCTTAAGATAGACAACAGAATTTATGTCCGACTACTTAACTTAATCCAGTTTTAATTAAAGAAATTTCTCGAGAGAGAATCGTCCAACTTTAGACAGTCAGTTGTCCACTTTTATACTGCCATTGCCCTACGCTGGTAATTATAGATGATTTAGGAAAATTAGTCATACCTCTTTAGATAGAGATATTAAACGGGATTTTTGGTCTTTCTAAAACCTGAGTTTGTCCGGGGGTTTTGGGGTGACATTTTTGTAGGAGCAAAAGGAAGTTACTGTAGGGATGAATTGCCTTTCTCCCGTTTTCCCCGTTAGGGAGTTGATTGCCATCGAACTCCAGTTTTAACGATCAAAACTGTTAAGTTTTATACATTGTACCTCTCTTGATTAAGTTTTGTAACGAATTGAGAGATTTTTTTTTGAACTAAGTAGGGAGGCACAATTATTTGTAGGATGGGTTAGCGGTAGCGTAACATAATCGGGCGTTGGGTTTCATGCTTCAACCCAACCTACGTTCATCTTATATTTAATTCCACCCACCTACTTATAGCGGTGTGCAGTCGTATGAGGTACAGTGTCACGAGCTATAAACCATGCTAGGCAAAGCTTGGTCTGTATCTCACTCAAGCGCTTACCGCTATAGAGCCTGTTTATTTGTCCAACTTTCACCAAAAAGCTTGGGTATATTTGTCAACTTTTGGGTAGTTATGTTCGGGGAAAAATGCTATAAATTTGACAAAAAATAGATAAATATTGCCGAAAAAAAGTTTTCTAAAACACAGGGTAAGCGAAGCGCATCTTAACAATCGTTAACAAAATGAACTTGATTTATGTGAGTTGCTTACCCAGAGGGTGATTCAGGCATATTTGAGGAGAATTTGCCATCTCAATTGTTAAGCAAAAATCGACCAAATGTTAAGAATTCCTAACTATTTTAATTGACTGGTATCACTTGAAATGCCCACACAGCAAGCGGATGACAAAATTAGTCAATAGTCAATAGCGTTTGAGATGCGCTCACCCTATTCTAAAACACCTGTTTTTTTTGAAAAGTTTCGCTACAATTATGTCAGGTCACACAAAAAGTTATCAGCGAGCTTAACGCTTGCTTAACTTCTTTTGATGGCTATAGTACACACAATTAACGCTGGATAATTCAGTTATGATGACAACCAACAAATTAACCAAAACTTTTGCTTCTGGCTCCCTAGCCATTGGGGTTCTCGCCGGCGCGGTGCTTACCGCTACCAGTGCGAATGCCGCCAGCGTGATGTCAACTTGGGGGGTATGGACGAGCGGAACTGCTCTTCAGGTCGGGGACAAAAAAGTTACGTTTGAACAAGGCTCGATAACTGGCGGTTTTGTGGCCGATCCGCTGGATGATGTTGAGCTGATGGAGATGGGCGGTCATTATTATTTCATATACGATGCCACGACTCTGGGTTCCCCTGATCCCAATTTTAGTTCCGGGTCTTTCACATATACAATCCAGGTCATTAACTCCAACAAGTCTATTGTGGGGGTTGACCTAGATTCAGACGTATCATCCAACTACGGGACTGTAACCGAGACATTTGTTGAGGTACCTAATGTCTTAGTTTCAACTAGCGGCTCAGCGGACCCTCTAACAGGTTTTCACCCTATCCCCCCCCAGACACTGTTGACCGTCAAAAATACCCTATCTAATCCTGGTAGCCCCAATGAAGCTCTATTCCAATTGCAAAATTCTTTCCATCAATCCGTTCCCGAACCGGGTACTATCCTCGGACTTCTGGCAGTGGGTGGTTTAGGATTGGTTTCCCGCTTCAAGAAACAAAAATAACAGTTACCAATGTCTCGTACACATTGATAACTGTGACGTTGAACAAGAATAGCTAAAGGTTAGATGCCCTGTTTGGTTTTCTAGCTTTTAGCTTTTTCTTATCGGGTTGATTCTAACACGAATGGGGGATAGGGGATAGGGGATAGGGGATGGGGGATGGGGGATAGGGGATGGGGGATAGGGGATGGGGGATGGGGGATAGGGGATGGGGGAT
>NZ_JADBTF010000201.1:0-10178 GCF_020246295.1 Microcystis sp. M090S1
CTAAGAGTATCAATGATGCAGGTTGGTCGCAATTAAGAAAATGGATAGAGTATTTTGGTATTAAATACGGCCGATTAACTATTGCAGCTAATCCAGCCTATACAAGTCAAGAATGCCTTAATTGTGGTCGGTTAATCCAAAAGTCTCTATCAGTCAGAACTCATGTTTGTTTGTGTGGGTATATAGAAGATAGGGACAAGATGGCGGCATTAAATATACTCAAAAAAATCTGGGTATACAGAGCCTACCCAATCATAACTATTTACTGGGAGGGTTAGAAGCGGAAGGACTGCGATCGATCACCTGATCGATTAAACCATAGTCTAGGGCTTCTTCGGCGGACATAAAGAAATCCCTTTCCGTATCCTCGGCGATGAGGTCGAGAGGTTTACCCGTATGACTAGCTAGGTGTTCATTGAGTAATTGTTTGAGATAGAGAATTTCTTTGGCCTGAATTTCGATATCGGTGGCCTGACCTTGGGCGCCGCCGAGGGGTTGGTGAATCATGATCCGCGAGTTGGGTAGGCTCATTCTTTTGCCCGGTTTGCCGGCACTGAGGAGAAAAGCCCCCATACTGGCAGCTAAACCAATACAAATGGTGCTGACATCGGGACGGATTTGATTCATGGTGTCAAAAATCCCTAGTCCGGCCGAAACGGAACCCCCGGGGGAGTTGATATACAAGTAAATATCTTTTTCGGGGTCTTCTGCTTCTAGAAAGAGTAATTGGGCGACGATTAGGTTAGCTAGGTCGCTGGTTACTTCTTGTCCCAAAAAGACGATTCTTTCCCGGAGTAGTCGGGAGTAGATATCGAAGGCGCGTTCGCCCCGGCCTGTGGTTTCAATAACGGTAGGAATCATTGCGCTTTCTTGTCTTGCTGCTGCGGTTAGTTTTTTGATTGTAACCTAGGGAATGGGGGATAGAGATTAGGGGAATTGGGGAAGTGGGGAAGTGGGGAAGTGGGGAATTTCAACTAAAACCCTAAAACCCCAAAACCTAACACCTAACCCCCAACAGCTAACGGCTAAAAATAATCTTCTCGATGGCATCTAGGGCGGTTTCTAGGTCATCGTTGACGATTTGATAGGGGAATTCCTCGCTGGCGGCTAATTCTTCTTGGGCGCGCTCTAGACGGCGGGCGATCGCTGTTTCGGCATCTTTGCCCCGGCCGCGCAAACGACGTTCTAATTCCTCGAAACTGGGGGGTAGGATAAAGATTCTCCTCGCTTCGGGGAAGCTTTGACAGACCTGTCTGGCTCCCTCTAATTCGATTTCTAGAATTACGGTCTGGCCTGTTGCTAATTGAGCAGCGATCGCTGATTGGGGTGTCCCATAGTAGTTGCCCGCGTATTCGGCCGATTCTAGAAATTCTCCGGCTGCCATTTTCTCCTCGAAACTGGGACGGTCGAGAAAGTAGTAATCTTCCCCCTCAATTTCACCCGGTCGAGGTGGGCGCGTAGTAGCGGATACGGACAGGTAGAGGTTAGGGAAACGAGTTAGTAAATGCCGGACTAGCGTACCCTTGCCCACACCGCTAGGGCCGGTAATGACAATTAATTGACCGGGTTGCATGGGGTTAATAACTTAGTTGCTACTATTAACAGGCGCTTCCTTGTTGACCACGAAACGGTGAGCCACGGTTTCTGGTTGAATGGCCGACAGCACTACATGACTAGAATCGGTGATGATCACCGCACGAGTCCGTCTTCCATAGGTAGCATCGATTAAACAGCCTTTATCCCGAGCATCACTGATGATGCGTTTGATAGGAGCAGATTCTGGGCTAACGATGGCGATAACCCGATTAGCGGAAACAATATTACCGAAGCCGATGTTGATCAGTTGTATATCCATAAGTTAACAAAGGTGCAGTCCTTTGTACAAAAGAGTGTGGAGGTATGATTACAATGTTATCGAGAAAGATTTAGCCTTACAACGCTAAAAATAACATTCTTAATCACATTTTAGTATTTTTTCAGGTTTTTTGCGATTTTAATTAAATTTGTTTACACGAGTCTCTATCTTAGGGAATAAAAAGGCAAAAGTCGGGAAAATTAGGGAATTTTGAGGGTGTGGGGTGATGGGGTGATGGGGTGTGGGGTGATGGGGTGTGGGGAGTGGGAGCTTTTTTCAGTGATCAGTAAACAGTAAACAGTAATCAGTGAACTGAAAACTCACATCTGATAACTGACTCCCGATCACTGATCACTGATCACTGTTAAGAATGTCCCCGGCAATGGCATGATAATTATGGTGACTAATAAGTATTCTCTATCCTTGGTGGGTGCGTTAGACTATGGGTTTTGCTGATCTATCGATCGCTGATATTGCGGCAGAGTACGATCTGGCCGATGAATCTGTGTTGTCACTTTGCGACCAATTAGGCATCTCCTATAAAGATCGGCAGACTAATCTCGCTCTAGAAGATGCTAAAGCAATTATCTCACTGATTTTATCCAAACGCTCAGGAGTAACCGCCTCGAAAACGGAAACGTCCCCTTGACTTTATTCCCAACTGCGATCTTCTCGGTGTCCGTGATCACTTAGAATCGATCGATACCCTCCCATAGGAGAAAATTTTTTAGTCACCTTAAAATTCCCTTTCTTGGAACAATTGCGAGTAGGAGAACAATGATCAAACGTTTGATTGTGGCAGCGATCGCTGTAGTTTTTTTTGTATTACAATTCAATCTTAACGGCGCTAGTGCCTTAGAACTCGATCAAGAAACCCTCACCATCACCCTCAATGATGCAGGGGAATCGGTGACTTTGACTTCTGAACAAGCGACGGAAGGACAGAAACTTTTTGTCGCCAATTGTACTAAGTGTCACCTGCAAGGTAAAACCAAAACTAATAATAACGTCAGTTTGGGTCTGGCCGATCTAGCAAAAGCGGAACCCCCCAGAGATAATCTGTTAGCATTGATTGATTATCTAGAACATCCCACCAGTTACGATGGTGAAGATGATCTGAGCGAATTCCATCCCAATGTTAGCCGTCCCGATATCTTCCCAGAATTACGCAATCTGACCGAAGATGATGTGTATAACGTCGCCGCTTATATGTTGGTTGCTCCCCGTCTAGACGAGCGCTGGGGTGGGACAATTTACTTCTAAATTGCACTGCATATATCCCTCGATCCCTCTAGATTTCTAGGGGGATTTTTGATTAGACAGCAAATAGTTGTAAAAATTCTTTGAGTTCATTTAATACCTCATGCTCAAAGTTCCAAATATGACGTTTGTTTTTCATAACATAATCAAATACATTCATACTGCATTTCCTGCCAGCTTGTTTTTTGTCTTCTGTGGAACAGGTATCAAATCGTAAATAGTTACTAATCCAAAACTTATCAAAATCTTTGTCTCTAATCGATTTTCCTTGCTTGTTTAAACAATTTCTCCAGTCTTCTAAACAATCCGCATAGGTGGAATCTTGACTTTTAATCTTCTTGAGAACTGTTTCTAGTTCTCCTTGTCCGTCCACATTTGTAAAATAACAAGCAAATTCTGTGATTTGATCTTCTATTGTTGTCAATCTATAAAGCTGACTGGTTTCCCTAATATCTTCCGCTTCTGGATACACCATTTTTAGACAATCGTTCAGCCAATTTAGTCGCTCTGTCTTAGTATCAGAATCTTGATCGATAATAATACCAACTTTAGGGATAGCTTTTTTACGAATAGTCGCCTTAATTTCATCGAAAGTGCTGGTTAATTTAGCTTGATCTAAACCCTGTAAACATTTATAGTCATCTTCCTCAAAGCAAATCGGTTTATCTAACTGAATTTTGGTAAAATTTAAGTATTGCACTAGGGCTTCGATAAAAATTTTATCATTCTTGCTCTCGACGATTAATAAGTTACTCACCTCTCACCTCATTGCCATGTTTTAAGGCGTACTCTAAAGTGCTTAATTGTCTTTTAATACCGATAATTTTATCAGTTCTGGGACTTCTGGCTAGTTCAAAATAGGCTCCCTGTTCTGGATAATATTCTAACCCCACATCGGCAAAAGCTTGGATCATCTCTAAACTATGGGTTGTGGCAAAAATTTGGCTATCTAGTTCGATAGCTAATCGGAATAAAGTTTTCCAAATATCTGGGTAAGCAGTATAGTGAAGACCATTTTCTATTTCATCGATAAAAATAATTTTTTGCGGATTAAGCAGCAGAGTAATAATTATCTCTATCAGACGATTAATAGCTTCACCAAACAGAGATATGGGTAAGCGTTTTGTCTCTTTTCTTTTCAGGTATAAATTTGGTTCGCCCAGAAAAAAACTTTCTATTTTTTTAATAGAAGGATCAAGTATTTGCAAGGCTTTTAGCACTTCTTCTTCCTGTTCATTAAAAGCTATTTTAGTATAGGACTCGCTCAATTCTTCCAAAGATTTATTGACAGATGCAGCAATGATTACTGGTTGATCATCACCCGCATCAGGTAAAGCTAGTATTCCCTCAGAACTAGCAATTAAAAAATAGTTCAGTTGACTATCTTTTGAGTCATTCTTGAGGTCAAAACTTGTGTGAATATTTAAGATAGAAATAACTGATTTATTTTTAGCGATAAAATCATATAATTTTTGCCAATCTTCAGAGATGCCTAGAACAGTATCTTGAAGAGAATCGGAAATCGATATTTTTACCAATTTATCCCCTTGATTAGATTGGGAGCCTTTTAACTCAATAATATTTTCTCTATCAAGATTGAATAATAAATTATCCCAAGCATTTTTGGGAACAGCCTGAACAACTGCTAAAGATTCCTTGCGAATAGATTCTCTGACTTCATGAATAGTATTTGGATAGGGATAACTATACAAAAATATTGCCTCTAACAAGGCAGTTTTCCCTGAATTGTTTTTACCACCAATTAAATTAACTCGCTCAAAACCTTCAATTTTGGTATGCTCAAAACATCTAAAATTACTAATTTCAATATCCTTAATCATGTTGACCTCTGGGCTGGATAAGCATAAATTTAGGCGTAGGAATGAAGCTGGCGAGATGGGGATTTTTTTACTTAATTCTAGACGAGAATAGCCTCAAACTCTCAAAACGGTGACTATCCCTGACGGAAACTGCCGCCCTAAGAGATAATAGAGACAGGGATTTATTTACATTTCTTCATCATGGCTAGAGACTTACGAGGATTTATTAAGCTTTTAGAAGATCGTGGGCAATTACGCCGCATTAGTGCATCGGTCTCTGCCGATTTAGAAATTGCCGAGATCGCTAATCGGATGCTACAGGTGGGGGGACCGGCCCTACTGTTTGAAAACGTGCAAGGGGCCGAGTTTCCCGTCGCTATTAACCTGATGGGAACGGTAGAACGCATCTGTTGGGCGATGAACCTGAATAAACCCGAAGAATTGGAAGATTTAGGCAAAAAACTCGCCCTGTTGCAACAACCGAAACCCCCGAAAAAACTCTCCCAAGCGATCGATTTTGGTAAAGTGTTGTTTGATGTCCTGAAAGCCAAACCCAGCCGTAACTTTTTCCCTGCCTGTCAACAGGTAATTTTAGAGGAGGATGAGGTAGATTTAAAGAAAATTCCGATGATTCGCCCCTATCTGGGCGATGCAGGCCAGATTATCACCCTAGGGCTAGTAATTACTAAAGATTGCGAAACGGGAACCCCTAATGTCGGTGTCTATCGCCTACAGCTACAGTCTCACAATACCATGACCGTCCACTGGTTATCCGTGCGCGGAGGGGCGCGTCACCTGCGAAAAGCGGCACAGATGGGCAAAAAATTAGAAATAGCCATCGCTTTAGGGGTCGATCCTCTGATTATCATGGCCGCCGCCACTCCTATACCCGTAGATCTGTCAGAATGGCTGTTTGCGGGATTGTACGGCGGTTCTGGGGTACAGTTAGCCAAGTGTAAAACCCTCGATTTGCAAGTGCCGGCCGACGCAGAAATCGTCCTGGAAGGAACAATTACCCCCGGAGAGGTATTGCCAGATGGACCCTTTGGTGATCACATGGGTTACTATGGCGGTGTGGAAGATTCACCCCTGATTCATTTCCACTGCATGACCCATCGTCGCGACCCCATTTATTTAACCACTTTTAGCGGTCGTCCTCCCAAGGAAGAAGCGATGATGGCGATCGCTCTTAATCGTATTTATACGCCGATTTTACGGCAACAGGTGTCGGAAATCAGGGATTTTTTCCTGCCGATGGAAGCTTTAAGCTATAAAGCGGCGATTATCTCCATTGATAAAGCCTATCCCGGACAAGCGCGACGAGCGGCCTTAGCTTTTTGGAGTGCCTTACCCCAGTTCACCTATACTAAATTTGTCATCGTCGTCGATAAGGAGATTAATATTCGCGACCCCCGGCAAGTGGTTTGGGCAATTAGTTCTAAAGTGGATCCGGTTCGCGATGTGTTTATTCTCCCGGAAACCCCCTTTGATAGCCTCGATTTTGCCAGCGAAAAGGTCGGTTTGGGGGGGAGAATGGGAATTGATGCCACCACTAAAATGTATCCCGAAACTGACCACGAGTGGGGGGAACCTTTGGAGTCGGATCCCGCCATGGCGGTCAAGGTTTCCCAACGCTGGTTAGAATACGGTTTAATCGATATTAATTTACAAGAAGTAGATGCCAATAAGTTTGGCTACGAAATGTAGATTTAACCGACTAAATACTCAAGAGCTTATCTTGTCCCTAAATCTCAAAAAAATCGGGCTAGAAATATCTTCTAACCCGATATTAGTGATTAATTTCTCGACTTAGTAAGCGTCCTGTAGTTCGTAGAATTCGGGAGAAACGTAATCTTTGCGTAGGGGCCAACCGACCCAATCTTCCGGCATTAAAATCCGTTTCAGGTGGGGATGTCCTTCATAAATAATGCCGAACATATCATAACTTTCTCGTTCTTGCCAGTCAGCTGCTTTCCAAATCCAGTAAACCGAGGCAACCCGGGGATTATCTCTGGGAAGAAAGACTTTTAAGCGCACTTCCACGGGACTATCGACATTATCGGTTACTTTGACCAGATGATAGAAACTAACTAATTCTTTCCCCGGTCCCAAATCGTAAGCACCCTGACATTGGAGATAATTAAAGCCATAAGCGTATAAAGCAGTGGCCAGAGGAATTAAAAAGTCTGCTTCTACTTTAATCAATTCCACACCACTATGGTCAGCTTCTAAAGCTTGATGATCAAAACCATTTTCGCTTAACCAAATCGAAGTGGGGCCAGCTTGCACAATAGCTGTCGTTTCTTCAGTCATTTAGATTTCTTCCTTTTGTTTCGTGGTCAAAAGAGCGGGGGGAACAGGCATACCGGTGGCTTCTAGCAACTCTTTCGGAGGTGCTTGACGGGTGGCCGATTGCAGATATTTACCCGTAAGAATCGGTTCCGTGGCCTGCATTTTGTGGGTAGTGCTGTAATAACGATTGGTTTGCTGGAGGACAGTCCCACGTTCTTGAATAGATTCGTTAGCGACTTTTTTCCGCAGTTTAATAATCGCGTCGATAATCGCTTCCGGACGGGGGGGACAACCGGGTATATAGACATCCACGGGGATAAGTTTATCTACCCCTCTAACCGCAGTGGTGGAGTCACTACTGAACATTCCCCCCGTAATCGTACAGGCACCCATGGCGATAACGTATTTAGGTTCCGGCATTTCTTCATACAGACGCACCAAAGCGGGGGCCATTTTCATGGTGATTGTACCGGCAGTGATGATTAAATCGGCTTGCCGGGGACTAGAACGGGGAACTAAACCAAAGCGATCGAAATCAAAACGGGAACCAATCAAGGCTGCGAACTCGATAAAACAGCAAGCTGTACCGTATAGCATCGGCCAAAGACTTGACAAACGCGCCCAGTTATACAGGTCATCAACGGTGGTGAGGATGACATTTTCCGATAAATCCTGGGTAACTTTGGTGCGTTCGATGGGATTGAGGATTTTTTCGCTTTGTTGTTCGATAATTTGCTTAAATTCGCTGGTAGGGTTGGGACTCATCGGGTTATCCTCTTATGAAAAGTCAAAAATAAGGAAAATTATGGCCGTTATGACCATTCTAAGGCTCCTTTCCGCCAAGCATAGACGAGAGCAACCACAAGGATAGCAATAAAGATCAGTGCTTCTACAAAAGCTAATAGGCCCAATTGATTGAAAGCTACTGCCCAAGGGTAGAGAAAGACGGTTTCCACGTCAAAAACCACGAAAACGAGGGCAAACATATAATAACGAATGTTAAACTGAATCCAAGCACCGCCGATCGGTTCCATCCCCGATTCATAGGTGGTGCGTCTTTCCGGACCACCACCACTAGGCCGCAGGACTTTGGAGGCCGTTAGGGATAGGATTGGTACTAAACTGCAAGCGAGCAGAAATCCTAGAAAATACTCGTAACCTTTGAGGACAAACACTGGGTTTTTTTTCTCCTTATTCGCTATCGACAGGGGAAGTTGTCGGCATCTCTATGGCTACTTATTATAGAGGCTTTAGCAACCCGTCTCCTTCTCAAAAGCAGCATTGAAGATGTTTATCCAGATTGCTCGTTAAGATTGTACGGGAGTGCTGGAGTTGCCAGTTCGAGCATTTGTCCTAAAATTTCCGATAGGCAGTATAGTTTGTTAATGCACAGGCTCCAAGCAGCGATCGCAATAAGAGGAGAGTATCTGGTGTGGGGATAACTTTAAGTTGGGAAAGTTGAGCATCTCATACGGCCGCTCCTTTTGACACCCCCCAGTCTGACGGCAAATCCTTGTACAGAAAAACTTTCAAGAGTTCTCAGCACCACTAGGGTATCCCCGGCCGGGGAGATAAATGTAAAGATTTATTAAATTGTAGCGTATGATACAGTCTGGGGGGGGGTAGAGTGCATATTGGTCACTATCTACAACTAAACAGGAGAATTGAGCCATGGCTACTTACTACGGCACAAGTGCAGCAGACTACTACAACTATACGGGAAGTGAACAACTCTATGCCTATGGTTATGGTGGCAATGATACCATTTACGGTAATACCAACGATGATCGTATTGACGGTCGCGATGGCAATGATCAACTTTATGGACAGTCGGGCAATGATATCTTATGGGGATGGGATGGCAACGATTATTTAGATGGGGGAACTGGTAATGACACTTTATGGGGAGAATCGGGAAATGATACCTTATTCGGGGGATTAGGAAATGATTATCTGAGTGGTGGTAATGGTAATGATCGCTTAACCGGCTCTACATCTCGATCTTTTAACAGCAATGAGTATGACACCTTAGTTGGAGGTGCTGGAGATGACATTTTTGTGCTAGGTGAAAGTGCTGGTAACTATTATCAAGGTAGTGGTTATTCCCTTATTGTTGAATATGTCGGCATACTAGACCGTATTCAAATTAAGAATACTGGTTCACTTCGCCTATCGTGGGAAAATTGGGCAGGTACTTCTGCTTTATTAGATACAGCCATCTATCAAGGAGGTGACTTAATTGGAGTCGTTCAAGATAACACCAGCATTTCGTTAACCAGTTCTTACTTTAACTTTGTTTAGCATCGCCTCGTAGGTTGAGTTGAGCGCAATAATAGTCTAGAGAAAACTTACACAACCTAATTCCTTGAGAATATTTAAAACCTTTCTATATCTAGAGAACGGGTTTCTTAAAGAAACCCGTTTTTTGGGCTTTTTGTGGTCGCTAATGCTTACTCTTAAATTGCTCGACACAACAGAATAAATATCCTCTTTATTCAGTCAGAAGTATCAGAGAAAACTAACATTTTGCTATGAGTTCTTGGCACTTTGACCACCATTAAATTTATGAGAAAAAAGAGAAAAAAATACCTTGAAGACTAGATAAATTATGGTAAATACTCTGCATCTCATATTTGTAAAAATATCATCTGGACAAGACACCATTAAGATAGGCACAACGTAAAGATAGAATAGAAGAAACGTTCTCATTATAGCGGTGTGCAGTCGTATGAGGTACAGTGTCACGAGCTATAAACCATGCTAGGCAAAGCTTGGTCTGTATCTCACTCAAGCGCTTACCGCTATATGACTCTTAAACTATATTATTGTCCTTGAGTAAAAAATGCAAGTTGTAGCCGTGCAAAGTATATCTATGCTTTACGACAAGCAAAAGCGATGCAATTGTCGCTACAGGAAATTAATATAGCGGTAAGCGCTTGAGTGAGATACAG
>NZ_JADBTF010000202.1:0-3164 GCF_020246295.1 Microcystis sp. M090S1
GGGAGTTTAAATCATCAACAAATTTAAACTCTTTCCTTAATGCTGTGTTGTACCGAAATAACTCTGTTTTGCCAACACCCTGATTATCCATCCAATAACGCAGGACTTTATTCCGAACAAATTGGGTTGTCCGTATTGCTTCATTAATGGCTTCTATTTGATTAGGTTTTGGCTTAACTTTGTATTCTAGTACAAACATTTTGACACTGCTCGATCGAGTATCAACATCTTAACACAAAATTCCTTAAGTTGACTATACATATTTAAGTGGAGGACGGGGCTTGTACCCAAATTTTCGGTCAAAAAAAAGGCAAAATTTCCAGCAATTCCAAATTTAAGGTTTCATGACATAAAAATCCTTATGACAAGAGGGTTGTACAATTCTTAACATTTGGAGTGATCTCTGAAATGGCGCAAAATCGTTCCGAATTTATTTTTGCTGCAAAATTTCGTCAATAAACCCAGAGGAGATAGAACTATAGCACTACCCTGACAGCCTAGAACCTTGCCGTTGACTGACCCCAAATCCGTTTTTAATAGTGTGATTAACTCTCAAGTTATGAATTGTTTCTCCCTGCTCCCCACTCCGCAGCTCCGGCGCTCCCTTCTCCCCACACCCTACACCCTACACTCCTATACCTTTTAAACAGGATTTAGTCTGACCACCCGATCGAGTTTTTCTGAGTCTCCAGAAATTTTTTGTTAAAATTTGCAACATAACTTAACAATGTGTTACACTTCTCAACATAATCATCCAAAAGGAGCCTCCCCATGACTGCCCGCGGCTACACCACCGAAGAACAAGGAAGACTGAATAATTTTGCTGTCGAACCGAAAATGTACGTTGATAGTTCTAGCAGTCTCGGTTTTACCAAAAACGCTGAAAAATTGAATGGCAGACTGGCCATGATTGGCTTTGTCTCTCTTTTAGCGATTGAAGTGTTAACTGGTAAAGGAATCATTGCTTGGATTACCAGTCTCTAAGAATTAACAATCCCGTCGCGCTGTTCGGGGAGTTCAGTCCCCGTCCATACGGGGTGGTTTAGATACCATAAATGCCCTCAAAAACAGCCTTAGCTGAACCGGTCATGTAAACCCGGTTATCGGTTTGGGCCCAGTGAATCTGAAGACAACCACCGGGCAGTTCCACGGTACAATGGCGATCGCATTTAGCCGTTAACACGGCCGCCACTACCACAGCACAAGCACCAGTACCGCAAGCGAGAGTAATTCCCGCTCCTCTTTCCCAGACACGCATCTTCATATAATCCGGCGCGATTACCTCCACGAACTCCACATTAGTCCGTTGGGGAAAAACTGGATGATGCTCAAATTTTGGCCCGATAGTTTCTAGGGGAATAGAGGCCAGATCATCGACAAAAGTGACACAGTGGGGATTACCCATACTAACGCAAGTAATTAACCAATCTTTGCCCTCCACCTCTAGGGGAACCGCCAGGACTTTTTCTGATCCCTTGACCAAAGTGGTGGGGATTTCACTGCCGAGGAGTTGCGGCAGTCCCATATCGACCGTTACCTGTTCATTGGCTTCTAAACGGGGAATAATCGTTCCTGCTAGAGTATGAATGCGATAGGTGCGGCCAATGGCGTTGTTAGCCTCTAAACGGGCGATAAATTGGGCTAGACAGCGAATACCGTTACCACACATTTCCGGTTCCGAACCATCAGAGTTGAAAATTCTCATGGTGTAGTCGGTTGCTGCTTGGCCGGGAAGCGCAAAAATCACGCCATCGGCACCGATGCCAAAATGTCGATCGCACATAGCCACGGCCATTTCCGCTGTGATCAGGGGTTCGGGACTGTGACGGTTATCTATCAAAATAAAATCATTGCCCAGGCCTTGATATTTGGTAAAGGGGATTTTCATCGTCAATAAAAGCTGCTCAACAGGAATAATAGAGGATGAACACCTCATCGATAAACTCATTATGTCTCAATTTGATCCTGGTCTGCCGAGTGTTAAACAAGTACAGAGCTATATTCAAGAGAAACGGGAAGTAGAAATTAAGTTAAGCACCGATGATCTCCTCGTTGGTCGCATCCTTTGGCAAGATGTTAACTGTCTATACCTGGTTGATCACTACGATAAACCCACTTTAATTTGGCAACAGTCTCTAGTTTATTTAAGACCTAAAGCCTAGGGGGAAATTGGCGATATTTGGCTGTGGGATGCGTCCCGGACGCATCAAAAATTCAGTGCCAAGGAGATAGCTTTTGAGTAAATGTAACGTCAGTTGGGGTTAAGGAGATTTGGCCATGACTTCTAGCAAATAATCAGGTGGGATGGCGAGGATAGCATCAGAATTTCAGTTGCTGGAAAATTTGGGTCAAATTGCCGAATAAAGTAAAGTCAGAGAGTCGGGTAGAGCGATCGCCATTCAACTTCAGATATAGATTGCCGCTCAGAGGAAAAAGAATAAGCAGATTGTCTGCTAACAATTTGGGACACTACTGTACATAACCTGTTATACTCTTGAGCAAAACGACTCCACCGCGATTGTTATGCTGGAAAATCAGGTCATGGCAGATGCCGCCTCTAATGAGCAGATACCTACTTTAGAATTATCGATCATCATGCCCTGTCTCAACGAGGCGGAAACCCTGGCCACCTGTATCGGCAAAGCGCGAGATTATCTGGAACGACAGAAAATTGCGGGAGAGGTGCTAATCGCCGATAATGGCAGCAGCGATGGTTCCCAAGAAATTGCCACCAATTCAGGGGCGCGGGTGGTTCCTATCCCGGAAAGGGGTTATGGTAGCGCCCTGCGGGGAGGTATCGCCGCCGCCAAAGGTCAATACATTATTATCGGGGATGCCGATGATAGCTATGACTTTACCAATCTCTCGCCTTTCCTAGAAAAATTGCGACAGGGTTATGATTTGGTGATGGGCAATCGTTTTCAGGGGGGAATTAAACCCGGGGCGATGCCAGTATTGCATAAGTATCTGGGCAATCCTGTCTTGACTTGGTTAGGACGGTTATTTTTTGGCAGCCCCTGTGGTGATTTTCACTGTGGATTGCGCGGGTTTATTGACACTCCCCGCTCTAAAGAGACGGGGATTCTTGGTTCACAGAGATTACTTGCTTAGACAGAATTGCTTCTGAAAAAGTAGAGGTATTCTCTCCCCAAGCGTTTATTGGA
>NZ_JADBTF010000203.1:0-4586 GCF_020246295.1 Microcystis sp. M090S1
GGAGATAGGTTTTAGGTGTTGGGGGTTGGGGTTTTGGGGTTTTGGGGTTTTAGTTCAATTTCCCCACTTCCCCACCTCCCCAATTCATAATTCATAATTCCCCTACACCCTACACCCCACACCCCACACCCCACTTCCGAGTTATTAAACAAAGATGAAAGAATCATGGCGAGAACGTCTGAATATCTCTCGAATAGCGATTAATGCCCCGAGGTTAACCATTGCTTTCTGGTTAGCGGTGGCCATGGCGGGAATTTTGGCTTTTAGTTCCCTAAAATACGCTCTTTTCCCCGATATCAGCTTTCCAGTCGTAATAATTAACGCTCAAGCGGATTTAGCTACTGCTATCACCACGGAACAGCAATTAACTAAACCCCTAGAAAATCCCCTTTTCTCTCTCCCCGGTTGTCGCGATGTGTCCTCGACTACTTCCCCCGGACAGTCAGTAATCAGCGTTTTCTTTAAAATTGGCACAAATTTAGACAGGGCCACGGCAGCAGTTAAACAGGCTATCTCGCAAATCCCTTTGCCCCCTCAAGCTACCACAGAAGTTATCCCCGTTGATTTAAATGAGTCGGCAACAGTCACCTATGCGCTGGTGAGTGAGCAGAAAACTCTGGAAGAATTAAGCCAAATCGCCCAAGATAATTTAATTCGGCCCTTAAAAGCTCTCGAAGGTACGGCTAAAGTTAATTTACTCGGTCAAGGTACAGTTAGGGAAGATAATCCCCATAAAAGCTTAACCCGACCATTGCCCACGCTGGTGCGCTTTAATGGCCAAGAGGCGATCGCTGTGCAGGTAATCAAACAAGGTGCTGCCAATAGTCTCGATCTGGCCGCTCAAGCAGAAAAACTGGTTAAAGACATAGCACAAAAACTGCCCGATGTCAAGATAATTTTAGCTGAAACCCAAGCGGAATATATTCGCGCTGCCCTACAAGGTACGATCGATGATTTACTCTTGGCAGTTTTGCTGTCGGTGCTGGTGATATTGATATTTTTAGGCAGTTTCGCCGCTACAATCATTTCTGCTCTGGTTATCCCCCTATCTCTTTTGGGGACTTTCATTATCATGGCCATCTATGGGTTTAATCTGGAAACCCTGACGCTGCTGGCTCTCGCTTTGGTGATTGGCATTGTCGTGGATGATGCGATCGTTGATGTGGAGAATATTTCCCGTTTAATCGACGCGGGGGAAACCCCGAAAAATGCGGCACTCAAGGGGACAAGGGAGATCGGATTAGCTGTCACTGCTTCCACTTTAACCATTGTTGCCGTGTTTATACCCGTGGCTTTTATGGGGGGTGCGGTGGGGCAGTTTTTCCAACCCTTCGGTTTAACTGTCTCGGCTGCGGTGATTTTTTCTCTGTTGATCGCCAGAACTTTATCGCCAGTTTTGGCAGTATATTGGCTGAAACCGCAGTCACGGGCAAAAATGACGAAACAAAAGCGACCGATTGAAAACGCCTATCGACTGCTCTTAAACTGGTCATTGCGTCATCGTTTGCTGGTCATTGCTATTGCCCTAATTACCTTTTTTGCGGGTATTGCCTTGATTCCTTTTATTTCTAGGGGATTTATTCCCCGACTCGATCGCGGCGAGTTTAATCTGGTTTATACTTCTCCTTTGCCGAAAATAACGCAAATTAGTCCTAATAAACCGACGGCTAAGAGTTATAGCGATAGTTTCGCTTGGATTTCTCAGTTAGCGAGTTCTCCCGAAAGTTTTCTTTTGCGTCGCACTATCCGCGATGGCAGCAAATTAGAAGCGCCGATTTTGCGGGATGGGGAAGTGGAATCGACTTTTATGATCGCCGGTTTACGGGGTGAGCCGAATCGTGGCAAAATTCACGTTAAACTGAAGAGCGATCGTAAATCTCACACCAGTGCGGTGCAGCAACGGATTCGGCAAATTTTACCGACAATTAGAGGGGTGAATGTCAGTATCGAGGACATTCCTTTTGTGCAGACGGAAGCGGAAAAGCCGATCCAAATTGCGATTAAAAGCGATAATTTCAAGCTATTGCGCGATAGTGCCGAGAAATTGCGGGTTGAGGCTGCTAAAATCGCCGGTTTAAAGGATATTTCCCTATCATCTAGATTAAATGATCGGGGGGATTTTTTGGCGATCGAGCGTTTAAATGGTCAACAGGCGATTTTTCTCAGTGCTAATCTTAGTCCCGATTTAGGATTAGAAGATGCGGCAATTAAAATTGAAGGGATTCCTTTACCGGAAGGGATAACTTTACAGCGTTGGGGTACTTCTTCTCAAAGTAGCGATGTTTTGGGCAGTTTTGGTCGCACTTTAATCCTAGCGACAATTTTAATGTTAGGAGTTTTATGGTTATTATTCAGAAGACTGCTAGAAACTATCGTCATCGCTTTATGTTTACCTTTAGCGATTGTGGGGGCAATGTTGGGGTTATTGGTAACGGGTAGTGAGTTTAGTATGATTTCTCTGATCGGGTTTATCTTCCTCTTGGGATTACTCGATAAAAACGCTGTGTTATTACTGGATTATACTAACCAATTGCGTCAACAGGGTTGGAGTCGGGAGGAAGCGGTTTTAGAAACGGGAATGATTAGGTTAAGACCGATTTTAATGACCACCTGTTCGACAATTTTAGGTATGATTCCGATCGCTCTGGGATTGGGTACTGGTGCGGAATTGCGGCAACCCATGGCGATGGTAATTGTGGGAGGTTTAGTCACTTCTTCCCTGTTGAGTTTAATTGTTGTGCCTGTGTTATATCTAAGTTTAGAGGATGTTTGGAACCAGATTAAAGCCAGTCAAAAGTAGCTAGTTTTATTGTTTTGGCTTCTGATTGCTATAGAGTCGTTTGAATTCTTTTTGTTGTTGATTATGATCGACAATTGGCTCGGGATAACCACAACGATGTCTTTCTAAACGGGGGATTTTCCCGGTTACTAAATATTCCGTATCTACGGAAGCTAATTCCGGCAACCATTGACGAATATATTCCCCTTCCGGATCGAATTTTTGTGTCTGACTAGCGGGATTAAAAATTCTTAAAGGTTTCGGATCCATGCCACTAGAGGCACTCCACTGCCAACCACCATTATTAGCGGCTAAATCGCCATCAAAAAGTTTCTGCATGAAGTATTTTTCGCCTTTTTGCCAGTTAATAATTAAATCTTTGGTTAAAAAACTCGCCACGATCATGCGACAACGATTGTGCATCCATCCCGTTTCATTTAATTGTGCCATGGCCGCGTCAACGATCGGATAGCCGGTTTTTCCCTGGCACCAAGCTTGAAAATGTTCTTCGTTATCCTGCCAAGGAAAATGACGAAATTCTTTTCTATAAGCACCGACCGCCAATTCTGGGAAAAAATAGAGACAATGCTGGTAAAATTCCCGCCAAGCTAACTCTTGCTGCCAAGTGATAATACTATCTTTTGCTTCCTCGGCGCGGCAATTTTCTAATAACTCTAGGGTTGCCGTCCAAATTGTGCGAATGCCAATCGCCCCAAATTTTAAAGCGGCACTCAAGCGCGAGGTGCCATCGAAAGCGGGGAAGTTACGATCTTCTTGATAATTGTTAATAACCCCTTGACAAAATTCTTCTAATCTGCTATGGGCGGCCTTTTCTCCGGGAGCGAGGGGTAAGGGGTTTTGCCAAGTAAAACCTAAATTTTCTAGGGTTGGTAAGTTAATAGTTTCTGTGAGTTTCTCCCCCTCATTTTCCTCTAATCCTTGCAGGTTTTCTAGGGTTGTGGGGCTGGCTTTGGTTAATTGGCTCCAATTTTTCCAAAAAGGAGTATATACGGTGTAGGGACTTTTTGAGAGGGTGAGGACTTGTCCGGGGGCATGGAGAAGTTGATCCCAGAAGGTTTCTACCTCAATTCCTTTTGTTTGTAAAGCGGCGATTACCTGTTGATCCCGTTGACGCGCGTAGGGTTCGATATCGAGGTTAAAAAAAACTGCTTTTGCCGATAAATTGCCGGCTAAATTGACGAGTGTTTGACTGGGGTTGCCGCGAATAATCAGTAATTGACTACCTTTTTGGCGATAATTTTTTTCTAATTCCTCTAGACAACCGAGGAGATAGGCAACTCTAGCCGGGGCGATATCATCCCCTTCTAAAATAGCAGGATCGAGGCAGAAAACCCCGATAATTTTCGGACTGCGCTCCCTAGCTTTACTCAGTCCAATATTATCCGAGAGACGTAAATCGCGACGATGCCAGAAAAGGATTAGATTTGACATAAAGTGAGGTGATGAGAAGATTATCAGGGGCGAGATTATTTTACATTGAGCTTGTCGAAATGTGGGGTACAGTTAAGAACAAATTCAGGTCAAAAATACTCTTTCTGTAATTATACGACAGTAGATCAAGAATAATTGTCTAATTTTAAAATCTAGCTGTGATTGGCAGTTAGTTTATTGACAAAATCTCGATGTTCTGCTGTTTCTAAACCCCGCTGCAAAATCACTAAAACTTTTCCTAAGTCGCCCATTAATAAAGCATTTTTATCTAGCCATAAACCGGGGAAGATTTGAGAGCGCATTATGCCATCACTATCCGGTTCTAGTTTAATATATTCTCCTGCCTGTAGCCGAA
>NZ_JADBTF010000204.1:0-2633 GCF_020246295.1 Microcystis sp. M090S1
AGGAATAAACTTGGGAGAAGATTCTGTTCTCGGTTTTCATCTTGTAGGGATTCTTGCTTTTTCCCTATCTACCCAGATCTTTTTCTTTTTGGCAACCCTTGTCTTGTCAGGTTTTGACCCACTTGTGTCCGTCAGTCAGATTTTATGGGCTTTATGGGTTACTTCTCCTCCAAACAATTAATCTAGATAATTTTCCCTCTCTTATGGGATATTTAAGCAATTCTTGGCAAATTTCTTCTGGTTATTCCAGTGCGATGAGTATTGTAGGAAATTACCAGCATTTACTCATTGCCTTGCTCTGCTTTGCCTTAAGTTTGCTTTTAATGTCTCTGGCAATTATATAGCGGTAAGCGCTTGAGTGAGATACAGACCAAGCTTTGCCTAGCATGGTTTATAGCTCGTGACACTGTACCTCATACGACTGCACACCGCTATAGACCAAAACCCTAGTCTCGCTATTGCCTATATTTTTCCTATATTTTTATCATTTAAGCATGGATTTGTTAGGCAAGATGCTCACGTTGTTGTTTTTACACTTGTGGTTATTGTCTCAGCTTCTCTCTATACAATAATTATTAAAAATTCTCGGTTTAAGAAAATTGCTTATTGTTCTTGGGGAATAATTTTTTTGGGATGTATTATTATCACCTCTAGTCCTAATTGGACTATATTGGAAAATGCTGGCCAGTGGAGTAATTTCAGTCCCGATAGAGTGGTTAATAATATCGGGGTTGTCATTTCCTCTATGCTTAATCCCACAGAATTAAAAATGCGAGGTGAAAGGAGTACAACTAAAAATTTACAAGTCATTGCTGCCGCTACCAAAATACCCGATTCTGTGCTGGAAAAAGTGCAAGGCAAAACTATTGATATAATTCCCTGGGAATTTTCACTTATTCCGGGCAATCAGCTTAATTGGAAACCGAGGCCGATTATTCAATCCTATTCTGCTTATACAGAAAAACTGGATGAACTAAATTATCAAAGCTTATCTCAATCTCCCAGAGATTATCTGATTTATCACTTTCAAGCTATTGATGGCAGACATCCTTTTTTTGATGAACCTAATGCCTTTTCCTATGTGGTTTGTAATTATCAACTTGACTCGGTAAATTCGCCCTTCCAAGTCCCCGCAATCAAAACCAACTTTTATCTTCTAGAAAAACAAAAAGTCAGTCGTTGCATTCCAACCCCTCTAGGAGAGACTACTAATGTTACTTGGGATCAAGTCTATGAATTACCTACTCGTAATAGTGGGATTACTCGTGTTCAAGTTAAATTTGAATATTCTTGGTTGGGTAAAATAGTCAAACAACTCTTTAGAATCCCTCCCGTGATAATTAACGTTAATTATCTCGATGGAACTCAAGCCAATTTTCGCTTTCTTCAAGACAATTCAGCTAATGGAGTTATACTTAGTCACCTACCAAGAAATGATCAGGAATTAATGGCATTTTTTCAAGGAAAATTACCACCACAAGTCAAATCTTTTAGCTTTTCTGTCAGTAATCCTCTGCTATTCTCCCCAGAAATAAAAGTAACGCCTTTTTGGGAAGTTGACACTGGTTCATAATCTTTCTTGAACCTTGAAAAGCGGTTAATATCTCTGGAAAATGGAGAATAGGGAACTCGAATCCCTGACCTCTGCGGTGCGATCGCAGCACTCTACCAACTGAGCTAATTCCCCATATATAGGCCATAATAGCATTTTTGAGCAGAAAATCCTAGTAACTGGCAAGGGATCGAGGGGCAAAAAATCGAGCGGCTTGCCTCTGGAAAACTTTAAAATAGAAAAAGTAATCTTGAGGATGATAACCAATGGCGATACTACGCTTAGAGAATGGGACAACCTATACCCAGTTAGCCGATATTAGTCTGGAATTGGCCAAATTAAATGTCACTTTAAACTATTGGCCGATCGAAAACGAAGCCACTCGTCAGCTACTTAAGCAAGCTTCTCTCACTGACGAAGAAAAAGAAATAGTTTTAACCAGCTTAGACGGTTATTTTGAGCAACTTAAACAAGAAGCGGGTTATCAAGCTAGAGATTTAATCGTTTTACACCCTGAAATTGCCAATCTCGACACTTTACTGGCAAAGTTCGAGCGCTGTCACACCCACGCTGACGATGAGGTGCGTTATATCATTGATGGGGAGGGGGTTTTTGGCTTTGTCTTTGCCGATGGTTCTCAGGGGGAATTAACTATTCAACCTCAAGAATATATCAATGTTCCCGCCCATAGCGAACACTGGTTTTACCTCACTGCCAGTAAACGAGTTAAAGCAGTGCGTTACTTCACCAGTACCGCCGGATGGGTTCCCGAATATACGGAGACTATCATTCGTTTTCCTAGTTTAACACCTACTAAAAACCTGTTGGTATCTAATAATATCTTATTAGACTAACAGTTTTGGGGCATCGGTGACTCCCCGTGAGTTTGACTGTTTGAAAAAACTACTGGTAGAGAAGCAGATTTGACTTTCCTGCCTTTGCTGGGGGGAGATTCCCCCCTTCTAGTTCGGGAAACTGCTAATTGCAGTGCCTCTAGGACTTTCGCTGGTTCAAACATTTGGTGTCGGGAGATATTCTGTTCACTTAAGAGCTTACAGAGTTTCCCCCATTGACCCCATGA
>NZ_JADBTF010000205.1:0-11360 GCF_020246295.1 Microcystis sp. M090S1
TAAATGTATCTGGATACACGCCACACAAGCGTTTGAACTCTGTTGGCTTTAAAGTTTTTACTTGTTCGTAATTCATCTTTCAATCTTAACTCTTGGACTATTTTATCCTATTTTGTCTAGACTTATGCAAGAGATCTATTTTAACTTGGCCAATATTTCCACGAATCTTTTTTTATTTGGCTCTGATAATAAGTAGTGTAGCTATAGGTGGTGGTAGTAAAGAAAATGAACCGAGTCAAGAAAGACTGATTATCACCAGTGCGTCTGGACAGCATACAGTGGAACCTTTTAGCAGGAGAGAAGCTACTTTAGCTCTAGATGCAATTGAAAAGGCGATAGAAGCCGCCGAAAATTACAAAAATCTTCGAGAAAATAATTATAGTTTAAGAGTATCAGGTGAAACTTATGGTCCGTATGATTTAGATACCGTTCGGCATTTGCTTACTACACGCCAAATAAATCCTAATGGATGTCTATTTTGGAAGCCTGGAATGATAGAATGGACTCCAATAACAGAGATTCGACAACTAAGAGAATTAATTCCACCCTCCACATTAGAAAATATACAAAAACCAACAGAGACTATATCTAAAAAGACAGAAAAACAATATTCTTCTCAACAAGAAAAAGCTGTTGAATTTGAACCTGTTGAATTTGAACCTGTTGATTTGAATAATGCTCCCCTAGAAGATTTACTTTTATTGCCAAATATGACAATAAACAAAGCCGAAAATCTAATCAGAGAACGTGAATTGCGTTTAGGATTTAGTAGTATTGAGGAAGTTGCCGAATTTTTACAATTACAACCTCATCTAGTAACAAAGTTAAAAGCAAAAGCTGTTATTATTGCTTACCAATCTGAAAATATTTCAGACGCTCAAGATCAACGTCTAATTGATTTTTAATTAATAACTTAAGGAGAGTCAACTATGTCTAAAAAAATACAACTTCGGATTTTCCCTGATGGTCGCGTACAAGCAGAAGTTCAGGGTATTAAAGGCAAAGCTTGTACCGACTATATTGAAATTTTAGAAGAAGTTCTCAATGCTGAAGTATATGAGTCTTCCTATACTCCTGAATATTACGAGAATCAAGAAGTTTGGTTAAGTCAACAAATAGACGAAACCGTACAGGATAGAAGTTAAAAGGCTTCTAGTTTGTTCATCAATTGCTAACTCTATTAACATAATCTTGGCTTTTTCTATGGAATTACGAATCAATAAGTTTTTGCCTCATACGCGGGCTGAAGGACCCGGAGAACGTGCTTGTATTTGGGTTCAAGGTTGTCCAATTCGATGTCCTGGCTGTGCTGTTCCTTGGACGTGGGAAGATAACGGTGGCAAAATTGTTGAAACAGAACGTCTTTTCGAGCGCATTCTCAGCGGTCCAACTATAGAAGGAGTAACCTTTGTCGGTGGCGAACCTTTTGCCCAAGCTGCGGCTCTAGCTCATCTTGGTCAATTGTTACAAAAAGTAGGCTTGTCAGTTGTCACTTTTACTGGGTATCTTTATGAGAATCTTAGCACCAGTTCTCGGCAAGATTGGCATAATTTACTTGCAGTAACCGATTTATTAATTGACGGTCCTTATCGTCAAGATTTAAATGACATAAATCGTCCTTGGGTTGGTTCTTCTAATCAACAATATCACTTCCTTTCACCGCGATACTTACACATGAAAAATACTTTAACCAACATTGCCAATCGTTTAGAAATTAGGATTTATCAAGATGGTCAGATATTTCTTAATGGGATGGCTAGTAGTGAACAGATAGAGAGTTTAATTAACAACTCTGGCTTTTACATATCGTCGGCTACAATACCTAGTGACCGATAAATTGTATCCTTTTATTTCCACTTAAAACTTTACCAAGAGGTGAATTTATGCCTAACGAATTTGTTCCCAGTGACGCTGAATTACAACATCATATTAATCAGCTTGAAGCAAAAGCTGCTGCACACCAAGCAGAAGCTAACAAATATAGTGAAATGGCAAAGGGTGCTAGTGATCAAGAGCGTAAGGCTCTTATAGAAAAAGCTAAACAGGAATATCGAGATGCTCAGAATTGTAGAAGTCAAGCTAATGATTTGAGGAAACTTCTCAAACAACGACAAGACCAACAAAGACAAAAATTTTCTGAAGCTACAAAAGAAGTTATGAAAGCAAGAGAAGAAGTTAATCGTCAAAAAAATGATGGTACTAAAGAAAGACTTAAAAGCGAAAAAGATCATCAGGTGCAAAGTATTTTAAAAGACAAAAAAGAAAGAGAAGAAGCTGCTCGTCAAAAAACCCTTGAAGAACAAAGACAGAAACAAATGCAAGAAGTTGCTAGAAATGCTGCTAATTTAAGTCAACAACCAATTATGCAAACACGCAGCAATGAAAGATAATGATACAACCACCTAGAAATCAAAAATAGAGGAAAAAATTATGCCTGAAGATCAATTTAACTTAGTGTTCAAAATGTTTGAAATATCTATAGCAGTAGCAGGTAAAATACTGCTAATGTTTTTCAACATTGTTCGTCGCTATCCCTTTCATTTCTTAACAGGTTTGCTATTTGTTCTCGCTGCTAAATATCTTGTCCCTCAATTAACCGTTGATTATCTTGCTCTGATTTTTGGGGTTGGGTTTATAGCAGCAATGATCTTTCAAGTAAAAAGCTTTGCTCTTCCTTCTAAAAGTTCAGATAGAAAAAAAATTGGTGGTGGACAAGCTACAGCACGTTGGTCAAATGAAAAAGATCTGGAAGCCTTAAATCTATTTGATTCTCAAGGTCTTGTGCTAGGAAAAATTACGAAAAAGAAAGGAATGATCTCACGAAAAACACAATCAGATTCACTACTACTTAGATTTAATCAAGATTGGAGTGGCTTTGAAGGCAATTTAATAACTATTGCTCCCCCTGGTGCGGGTAAAGGTGTTGGAGTAGTTATTCCTAATCTTTTAACCTATCCCGGCTCAGTTATTGTTACAGATCCTAAAGGAGAAAATTATGCAGTAACAGCATTTGCACGCCAACGCATGGGACAAAATGTACTTTGTTTAGATCCTTTTGGAATTTGTGACAAAAAAGATCAGGCTCAATTGAATCCTTTAGATCTTTTAGATCCTGATGAAGATGACTTAATAGATGATGCTAGAACTTTAGCAGATTCTTTAATTTTAAGACCAAAAAGTGAGCAGGGTAACGATAAATATTTTAATGATGAAGCAGTTACTCTTTTAACTGGATTTATTCTCTATGTCGTTTGTGAATCCCCTGAAGAATCGAGACATCTAGGAGAGGTAAGAAAACTGCTCACTTCTCCTCCTGATGAATTAGCTTTTCACCTTAACATGATGGAAAGCTCTTCTTATGCTCATGGAATAATTGCCAGAACCGCATCTGGTTTCAAACAATTAGCAGAAAACACCGCTTCTAGTGTCCTTTCCACTGTTAAAAGTAATACCGGATTTCTTGACTCTCCCAGAGTTATCAAGTCTTTATCTCGGAGTAGTTTTGATATTAAAGACCTCAAAAGAACGGGTGATGTTTCTCTTTACTTAGTTTTACCTACTGATAAATTATCATCCTATTCTCGCTTACTCCGATTATGGATAAGTACGGCTATTCGAGCCATTTTAAGTGTTCAAGGTAAACCGAGACATCGAGTTTTATTCTTACTAGATGAAATGGCACAATTAGGTCGGATGGATTCTCTAAGAGATGCTGTTTCAATTGTCAGAGGTTATGGCGCAACTATTTGGACAATTTTACAAGATTTATCTCAAATAAAAGCACTTTATCCCAATGATGAATGGCAACCATTTATTTCTAGTAGTAAGGTGCAGCAGTATTTTGGGGTCGCCGACTTAGAGACGGCCAAATATGTCTCAGAAAAGCTAGGCAAAACAACAATTGAAGTGATATCGACTAGCGAGGGTCAAAATCAAAGTTATGGTCAAGTTGGTGGCAATAGCACAAGTTCTGGAACTACAAGAAACCAACAAGTTAGAGACCTTCTACATCCTGATGAAATCATGAGAATGAATCGCAATGAACAAATAATTTTTATTCAAGGTCACGATCCAATTATGGCAAAAAAGATAGAATATTTCAGAGAACCTTACTTTCAAGAAATGTCCTGTGACAATCCTCAACACGAATCAGTTTAGTAAAAATGTTAAACTACTTAAAACTCCAAACTATTTTTTCAGAGAGAGCCTTTTTAGCAATTGTCGCCGAAACCTATGAAAGCTCTAAAACAGAAACAGGTGGAATTTTCTTGGGAATAAAAACAGTTAATATATGGTACATTCTCGAAACATTAGATCCGGGCATACATCCTATTTTTCAACCCGGTTATTTTGAATATGATACTGAGTATATTAATCATTTATCTAAGAAAATAGGAAGATATTATCAGGAACCTATAGAACTTCTTGGACTTTGGCATAGACATCCTAGTAGTTTTGATTGTTTTTCACAAACTGATGATATAACAAATAAAAAATATGCTTCTCAAAATTCTGATGGAGCTATTTCTGCCCTAGTTAATCTTGACCCTGATTTCCGATTAACGATGTACCATGTTTTAATTGAACCCGATTCTTTATCACGCCCTCAATATACTAAAATTCCTATAGAAGTAGGCGACCACCTCATCCCAGAAAAATTTTTAACCCTCAAATCCTTCCCAGATTCCTTAGAAAATATTAATCAACATTGAAAATATAGCTATAATGAGAAAAATTATCTTCATAGATTATGCCAAGACTAAATACAAGTGATACAGTTAAAGAACAACTTTCTCTTTTGTTAAGAAGATTATTAACGTATGTAAACGGTGAATTAGTAGATCAAGCTTATTGGTCAGATAAAATAATCTATAACTGGTTGAAATATGATAAACCTCACCCAAAACTAATTGTCAAAACAGAATTAAAGGTTTTGGTAGATTTTTGCAACGCTGGTACTAAAAAAACATCAGTTATTTCCCTCACTACAATTCAGATGAGAAATGTTCTTGATGTTTTAAAAGATTGGGGAATTCTTACAGATAATCGCACGAATCCTCAAGGATCACGACAAAGGCACTTCACCCTCAACCTTTGGAGTTCATTTACAGAAGAAAATTTGTGGAAATTTGAGGAAGAATGGGATAAGCGCAAATCTCCCGGTCTTGAAAACTCATCAGTTAAAACAGAAATAAATTATGATAATTTCGGATTAATTCCTGATATTTCTCAGATTTATGGTAGAGAAAAAGAACTAGAATTATTAAAACAAAAGTTTTTTCAAAATAGTCCCCCGTGTAAAATTATCGGAATTTTCGGAATAGCAGGAATCGGAAAAACATCTCTTGTCTGTAAACTGATTGAGCAAATTCAAGAGGAATTTCCCCGTGTTATCTATTGGTCTTTTTTGAATCCTCCTTTACCCCTAGAATTTCTTGAAAATACCAGTAATATTATTTCACAAAATATCAGTTTTAAGACAGAAGATAAATTTAAAATAAAACTGATAAAATTTATCAAGATACTAGCCAAATATCGTTGTTTATTATTTTTAGATAATATTGATGCGATTATTGAGCATGAAAACTATCGAGAATATAGCGAAATTTTACAAGCAATTGGTCAGTCAAAGCACAACAGCTGTTTAATTATAACCAGTCGAAAAATTCCTCAAGAACTTGAATCGTTAGTGGGAAATAAAACTTCAACTTATTTCCGAGAGTTACAAGGACTTGACTATCAAACTGGACGGCAAATTTTGAGAGATATTGACACCTTTCATGGTTCAGAGGATGAATGGCAATTTTTAATTCAACAAGTCTGTCACGGCAATCCTTTATTCATCAAATCTATCGCTCATCATATTCAACGAGTTCATCATAATAATCTCTCGGATTTTCTTTTAAAAGGGAATCTTCTGATAGAAAAAATTGAGTCTATTTTAAATTCTTACTTTCAGCAACTATCTAATTTAGAAAAAGCGATTACTTTTGAGTTAGCGATTAATCGAAATCCAGTTTCTTTGTCGGAACTAGAACATAATATTATCATTGAACCTGACGGTAAAAGTATCCAAGAAGGGATCAGATCATTATCTAGCAAAATTCTGTTAGATAAAAAAGATGACTACTTTACCATACATCGGGAGCATCTCACCTTTGCAATGAGCATAAATACTTAGTGGAAAAATAGGCTTTTCGAGGGTAATTCTTGTTTTAATTATCCATGTACGCAGTCTTTAAAAGCCTCTATTTCGTTCCAAGACACGATTAAGAGTGGCTTTTAGGCTAAGTATAATTACTTATCGCGTAAGTGAGATGCTCCCCCATACATCCTCTACTGATTGAATATTTCACTCAAAAAATTATTACCATAGCAACAGAAGAAATAAAAACTGAAAAATTCCAATTATTAAGAAGTAACTCCTTGACTAAAACTACTGTTCCTGATTATCTAAGAAAGATTCAAGTTAATGTTATTTTACACCCAATAATTAAGAACTTAATCCATAATTTTCAAGAAAATAATCTAGAAAGCAAACTAATTGATTGTTTAAAGACATTAAAAAATGAACCTTCTGGACAAATTGGCGGCATTGCTGGCAATATTATTAACTTACTTAATATACTGAAAAATGGTCATTTAATCGGCTACGATTTTTCCCATATCCCTATTCGACAAGTCGATTTTTCAAACATTAGACTCAACCAAGTAGATTTTTCATACTCACAGTTTTTTGACTGTATTTTCCCTCAAACTTGTGGCAGTATTTTATCAATTTCTTGCAGTCAGTTCAATCGCTCTTTTCCAAGAGAAGAGCTTTTAGCAACTGGTGACAGTCATGGGATGATTTACCTCTGGAAAGTCAAACAAGACGGAAAATTAGAATTAAGCAAAAGTTTTCCTGCTCACGGAAGCTGGGTGTGGTCAGTAGCCTTAAATTCCGAGGGAAAGTTACTAGCAAGTGGGGGACAAGACGGAATTGTTAAAATTTGGTCTATTACAACAGATATATCTATAAATTGTCATTCTTTGCCCCACCCTTCTCAAAAACATTATGCTCCTATTAGAGCCGTTACTTTTAGTGCTGATAGTAAGTTTTTAGCCACAGGAAGTGAGGACAAAACCATCAAAATATGGTCAGTTGAAACAGGAGAATGTCTCCACACCCTTGAAG
Organism: Microcystis sp. M090S1; assembly: GCF_020246295.1. Classification (NCBI taxonomy): domain Bacteria; kingdom Bacillati; phylum Cyanobacteriota; class Cyanophyceae; order Chroococcales; family Microcystaceae; genus Microcystis; species Microcystis sp. M090S1. The sequence goes on from NZ_JADBTF010000205.1 coordinate 7,178, forward strand.
GACATCAAGAACGAGTAGGTGGTGTTACCTTTAGTCCAAATGGTCAACTTTTAGCCAGTGGCAGCGCTGATAAAACTATCAAAATATGGTCAGTTGACACGGGAGAATGTCTCCATACTCTTACAGGACACCAAGATTGGGTTTGGCAAGTTGCCTTTAGTTCTGATGGTCAACTTCTAGCCAGTGGAAGTGGCGATAAAACCATTAAAATATGGTCTATTATAGAAGGAGAATATCAAAATATTGATACTTTAACAGGACATGAAAGCTGGATTTGGTCAATTGCTTTTAGTCCAGACGGTCAATATATAGCCAGTGGGAGTGAAGATTTTACACTGCGGTTATGGTCAGTAAAAACCAGAGAATGTCTTCAATGTTTTAGGGGATATGGCAATCGATTATCATCGATTACTTTTAGCCCCGATAGTCAATATATCTTGAGTGGGTCTATAGATCGTTCGATCCGATTATGGTCTATCAAAAACCATAAATGTCTTCAACAGATTAATGGTCATACTGACTGGATCTGTTCAGTAGCTTTTAGTCCCGATGGAAAAACATTGATAAGTGGAAGCGGAGATCAAACGATTAGATTATGGTCAGGGGAAAGTGGCAAAGTAATTAAAATTTTACAAGAAAAAGATTATTGGGTTTTATTGTATCAAGTCGCGGTTAGTCCGAATGGTCAACTGATTGCTAGTACCAGTCACGATAACATCATTAAACTTTGGGATATTAGGACAGATGAAAAATACACTTTTGCTCCAGAACATCAAAAGCGCGTATGGGCGATCGCTTTTAGTCCTAATAGTCAAATGCTGGTAAGTGGTAGTGGAGATAATTCTGTTAAGCTTTGGTCAGTTCCGAGAGGATTTTGTCTCAAAACTTTTGAGGAACATCAGGCCTGGGTATTATCAGTAAATTTTAGTCTTGATGGAAAATTAATAGCAACTGGTAGTGAAGATCGAACTATTAAACTCTGGTCTATTGAAGATGATATGACTCAATCTTTGCGGACTTTTAAAGGTCATCAAGGAAGAATCTGGTCTGTTGTCTTTAGCTCTGACGGTCAGCGATTAGCCAGCTCAAGTGATGATCAAACGGTCAAAGTTTGGCAAGTCAAAGATGGTAGATTAATTAATAGTTTTGAAGGTCATAAGTCTTGGGTATGGTCAGTAGCTTTTAGTCCCGATGGGAAGTTACTAGCAAGTGGGGGGGATGACGCAACAATCAGAATTTGGGATGTTGAAACAGGTCAACTTCATCAACTCCTGTGTGAACATACTAAAAGTGTCAGGTCAGTGTGTTTTAGTCCCGACGGTAAGACATTGGCCAGCGCAAGTGAAGACGAGACGATTAAACTTTGGACCCTAAAAACAGGAGAATGTCAGAATACTTTACGCTCTCCTAGACTTTATGAACAAACAAATATTAAGGGAGTAGAAGGGTTGAATTATGAAACGAGCAACACCATGAAAATTTTAGGAGCTTTTCTGTCACGTTGAAAAGAAGATATAAGTTAGTCAAGGTAGTCTCAATGAGAGGTAATCCCGATCTGAAAATCCCTAAAACCCCACACCCTCTCCCATTTCCCCTCTCCTGTCTCCTCAGCTTAACGGGTTACTCCATCCACCACCGGACGGATATCGCTACCCTCAAAATAGCCGGGGTTGCCTGTCCAGTTGAAATCCGAAACGCGGATGTTGAGTATTCCCAACTGCAGCACCGGGTTATAGCGCAAAATTAAACTATAGGTGCGACGACTCCATTCGAGAAAATATTCTGTACTGATTTCCTTAGCTTGATCGATACTATAAATACTCTGGAAACCCACACGAATCGGACCATATACCTGTTGAGTTATACCATAGGACATTGTTTGTTGATCAACAAAGCGATCGAAGAAAAAGGGTGATTGTCCGTTAACCAAACCCTGACTAAAACTGATATTAAACCCGGTATAGTCGAAAAAATTGCGGGAAAAACGCCCAAACTGCCCTAATAATCCCACGGTTCCCGTGACGGAATTTTGCGTCTCTCCATTAGTGTAATAACTGGTGACACCAGTGACACCAGTGACAATAGCAATATAGGGTTGAACGGGAAGAGGAGAAAATCTTAAACCTTGGTCGGGAGTCGGTGGTAAAGTAAGGGCAGACCAGAGTAAAAAACTGCGATTGAGGGAGACAGCGCCCTGAAAACGGCTTAAATTAGTGACATTATCCGTTGCATTGGCCGCTAAGAGATTACTGCGATCGGTGGGTGCGTTAATATTCTGTAGAGAAGCTTGATAACTGAGTCTAATATCCGTATTCGGGACGACAATCACAGGTGAGGTCAAAATTGCCCCAAAACTGCTATTAACCGTCTGAAACCCTAAAGAACCGTTAAAAAGACGCTCGCGATAATTGTACTCCACATTGAGCAGATAGGGATCCTGCAACTGTCCGATCGTCTGTTGAAAGCGAATTTTAGAACGAACACTATTTTCGATCTGTTCCAAATCTAAATTAGAAAAAGAAGCTGTCGCTTGCAAAAACGAGCGCTCGCCAAAATTAGTGGCAAAATTGCCCAATAAACCAAAAGCTTTCGGACTAAGGGCCGAAACTTCCCCACCTCCGGGGTTAGCTGAGGGAAAAGCATCGGGATTAAGGACTTTTTGAATTAAATATTGCGGTGTCAACTCAAAAATAGTCTTCGGTGTCTCCACTAAAGTTAGGGGACTTTCTACGAAAAATCCGCCCCGATCCTCCCCATCATAGCCCGGGGCAATTAAAAAAGGACGACGACGACGGCGATCGAAAGTGAGACTATTAATAAAAGTGGGTGCCACTACCCGTTGATCGAAAACCAACTGGGAATTACTCATCCGCAACTCATCGGTAAAGGGGCCGGTACTGCGAAAAGTGGCGGAATTAGCCCGAACTTCCAATTCAGGGGGGGAAAAGGGGTCATTAGTCAGACGCACATTAGTGGCATTCCACACCTTACCATCAAAATTCAAGCGTTCGGCCTGAAAACGGACACGATTAATCGTTCCCCCCGATGGACTACTAATATTCTGTCGATCGCGCCGACTGGGATCCTGTCCCCCGACGACAAATTGAAAACCCTCTCCCGTGGTGATTCTCTGCAAGGGTTGATTTAATGCCAAACGATCGGTTAGGGTTGCAAAAGAACTACCGGCCCCCACATCCGTGGGCAGCGTTTGTCCTAAATCCCTAGCGGTGCTGGGTTGAAAAATCTCCCCATTAGCATTAAATACCACACCGCTATCCTGGACGAAATAATACTCGAAGCGATCGCCGCGCAGGATTTGATCTCCCCGGGTTAGGATCACCTGGCCCTCCGCTACTGCTAACTTTTCGGGAAGATTAATCTGTAAGCGATCGGCCGTTAGTACACTTTGGGCAAAACGCAGGGTGACATTACCTCTAGCGGTGATAATCTGCCGATTTTGGTCAAATTCCTGCTCATCGGCCACTAATTCTAGGGGTCTTTCCCCTTCTGGATTAGCGGTCTGATCTAGGCTGTTATTGAGGGAAATCAAGTATTCTTGGCTGGTTTTTTCGCCTTTTTTCCGCACTAATAGCCGAGTTGAGCCATTTTTCTGGTTAAGAGCTTTTTGATTTAATCCTGAAACTATCTCGGTTTCGGGATGAATAGTGACACCAACGGCCGCAGGGGGTGGAGAATTCTGAACAGAAAGGGGTTTTCCTAAAGCTGCCGCGTCACCCGCACTGCTCGGTAATGGTTTTAGGGGAATACCCTCATCGGGAACCAAGGGTTTTACCTCGACGGTTTCCGGGGGTGGAGTGACGGTGAGGGGAATAGAAACGCTCTCTTCTGAAGGCTTTTTTGCCTCTAGAGGTGCTGGGGTGACAGGGAGGGGAACTACAGACGTGGGACTATTTTCAGAAACTTGGCGCTCCTCCGTTTCCGGTTCAGCTACAGTATTAATCAGGGCAGGTGGTTCAACAGCTAAGAGAAAAAAAGACATGACTGCACGAGTCGGCGATCAAAATAGAGGACGAGCGAACCTCATTGACATCCTCGCCGCCCTAAAAGTGCGGCGATTCCTAAACCTCACGATTTAAGTTTCTGCTTCCACCACCGTCGCATACCACAGTTAAAAAACCATGTACTGTCTTACACAGAGTCCACAGACTTTCGCCCCATTTCA